>DATAPM010000395.1:0-3253 GCA_036265225.1 Vulcanimicrobiaceae bacterium | reverse complement strand
TCGTAAAGGTTGCCAGCAGCGTCGAAGGTGAGATCCGCTCCGTACGGGCTCGGTGCTAGGCCGGTCGAGTCAACGATCGTCGGCGCGCTGCCCGATTTCAGATGATCGCTCGCGTACTCGGCGATGGCACCGGTCGCACCGTTTGAGGACGCAAATAAATTGCCGTTCTTATCGAAGGCCAGTCCGCTTGGAGCAGTTACGCCTTTGAGATAATAAGGCTGGCGGTTAGCGATCGGCGCTTTATAAACGGTGATGGCATTCTTTCCGTTAGTCGTTCCAGTGTTTGCAACGTAGAGATTCCCTTTGGAGTCAAAGCCCAAGCCCTGCGGTGTGCGCAAGCCGTGGGTGAGCGTTATCGCCGGCGACAAGGTGCCGCTCGACGTGAACGGGCCTTCGTATTCGTAGACGGCGTTAGTGCCGTACGAGGGCACCCACAGATTCCCCGAAGCGTCGAAGGTCATATGGTCGGCAAACATCGGACCGGAAAGGATGAACGTCTTCTCCGGCGCGCTGTTTGTTTTCAGCGGCAACGAGTAGACCTGAACGATGGTTTCGCCCGAGCCGTGACAGGGCGAGAGATTCATGATCCACAGCTTCGATCCGACAAAGCGGATCGCGTTCGCACATACGAGCAGGTTTTTGGAGTTACCGTTAATGTCGGTAACCTTCGACTGCGCTTTTAACGGCGCTTTCGCGATCTCGACCTGTGGGTTGGGTTGCGCGTAGAAGAGCGACCAATAGACGTTGGTGCCGGCTCGAAGGGGGGCGGCCTGCGGCGGACCGGCGCCGGCGAAGGGCAGCTCATTTGGAGCCCGGCCGCCGCATCCGGCGAGCATCGGAAACGCCAGAGCCAACACCAGTGAAAAGTGTTTCATAGCGAAACCTCCGATGGTACTCTTCCTTACCGGGAACCGCGGCCCTGCGCCGAACGCTCTTCTCCGAAAGAGCGCCATTTTGGAACGTCTCTTACTCGGGCTCCGTTTATCGAGCCGTGAAGGCATCTGTGGAGCGGAAAAATTAACACGATAAATCTTGCGAAGTGGGCCTTAGCCGTGTGCGCAGTAGGAACGGTACTTCCCGGCTGCGGCGCGCCGCGACAGGCTTCGGATGCTCTGCCGCAGGTTGCCGCCGCCCCGTCGAATCCTTTCGCCCGCGGGGCGTCCGGAAGCGGCTATTCCCTCTTGTACAGTTTTGGCGGCGGTCACGACGGTTCGTGGCCGGCGGCCGGGGTAACCGCTCTTAACGGCCGGCTCTTTGGCACGACCACATGGGGTGGACATTCCGAGGGAACGGTTTACAAGCTCACCACCAGCGGCGTCGAGACGGTGTTGTATCGGTTCACCGACCTACGCGGTCCCGAGGACCCTGAGGCGGAGCTGTTGGATGTTAATAATACGCTGTATAGCACGACTCCCGAAGGCGGATCACAGCATGCCGGAACCGTCTTTGCGATTACGCCAGCCGGCCGTCAGCACGTCGTCTACAGCTTTAAGAAGTCGTCTGACGTTTTTGGCCCAACCAATGGTCTAGTGCAACTCAACGGCACGATGTATGGAACCGCTTCCAATGGCGGCGGCTCTCAGCATGACGGAGGCGTTTTTGCCGTCATTCCCTCCGGCAAGGAGCACGTAGTTCACCGCTTCGGCGGCGCTCCTAGCGACGGGGCCTATCCGACGGGAAAACTGCTGGTCGTAAACGGAGTACTTTATGGCGTGACAATCGCCGGCGGTTCACACGATCGCGGCACGATATTCTCGCTGACGCCGTCGGGAAAGGAAAGCATACTCTATAGTTTTAAGGGTGGTGCAACCGATGGCGCTGCACCGATCGGGCTCTCGATGCTCGACGGCACGTTCTACGTCACGACCGCCAACGGCGGCGACTCTTCTTGTACCAGTGGCTGCGGAGCGATCGCCGCTTTCAATATCGGTGATCGCGAACGCATTTTCCACAAATTCGTGCTGAACGAGGGAGCGCGGCCTTCTGCGCCCCTACTTGCCTATAACGGAAGCCTGTATGGAGTAGCGTGCGCCGGTGGGGCATGGGGAAATGCTTTCACCTGCTCCAGCGGTTCGAGTTACCAAGAGTTCGGCCCGGGAAGCCTGTTTCGCATCGATCTCGACGGCCGCTTCACGGTTCTCCACTATTTTGGGGGTAGTGACGGAGCTACTCCGATGGGTTCACTAGTCGCATACAAGGGTTTTCTATATGGAACCGCTCGGAATGGCGGAAACGAGGCATCGGGAGTCGTGTTCCGCATCGCTCCGCGTTAAAAGAGCAATGGAATCAGCATCTTCGTGCGTTTAAGGTACGCCGGATAATCGTTCGGAAACTGATCTTGCATGCTGCGCTCTTCCATGCGTGCGGCAAAGATGAAGTACGCGAAGATGACCGGCAGCAGCACGATCCGAGGAAACCAGTGGACCAGCGTCGACCCGATCAACGCCAGCAGAATGCCGGTATAGATCGGATGGCGGACGAACGCGTACGGGCCCGTCGTCACCAGCTCGTGCCCTTCGCGTAGCGACATCGGCATGCCCCAATTTCGCCCGAGATAGACTCGTGCCCAGATTGCGATGGCGACACCAAGTCCGCAAATCGCCACACCGGCGCTTGCGGTGATGGGGCTAATGTGCGTTGCGGCAAGCGGCACGATGTGCCAGACGCGCAGGCGAAACAACTCGCGTATCAACACGAGGATCCCGACGGCTAAAGCCGCGCGAAGAACGGCTCCTCTCCACGGCGCGCCGCCGGCCCGCCGCTTGACCCGCGTCGCTGCGAACAGCCAGTATCCGAGAAACACGAGCCAGAGGCCCAAAATTGCTGAATCGAAGAACCCCACGCTCCCTTCTACGTGAACGCCACTCCTCGAGTTTCGTTCGTGGCTCCGGCCCGAGACGCCCGGCCAAGACCGGCTGCGTGCACCGGGCCAACGGACAAGCAGCAGCAAGATCTACGGAACCGTATTCTCAATCACTCTGTGACATAATCCAATCGCGCCATTCGTCGGGGAGCTGCGGCACGAGCAACTCCTCGAGACGCTTGCGCTCGAACAGGTAAATTTGAGCCATCGTTTCGAGCGTTAAATTGTGATCGGGTTTCCAGTCGACCGTAACCGAATCGCCGGCACTCACGTCTCCTGCCTCGACAATTCTCAAGTAAGCACCGGGGCGCAGCGCGCGGGCAAAAGCGCGGATGAATCCCGGGTCCTCCATTGCAATCCCAAGCTTATAGCACGGGACGCGCGGCGAGG
>DATAPM010000394.1:0-4857 GCA_036265225.1 Vulcanimicrobiaceae bacterium | reverse complement strand
TCCGACGCCATAACTTCGACCGCATCGAAGCCGATCTCTTTAGCCCGCGCTGCGCCGCGCGCGAAGTCGTCGATCGTTTCGAGGATCTCCGCGTCGTCGAGCGCCCGCGGCGGATCGGGCGAGAAGCGCGACGGCACGGCTGACGGCGCGACCGGTTGTAGACCGAAGGACGACTCGTACGCGTAGCGGCCGGCATGAAAAAGCTGCAGCGCGATGCGTCCGCCGGCCTCGTGCACGGCGCGCGCCGCGCCGGCAAGCACTTCCGCGCTCGCCGCATCGTTGATGAAGCTGTAGTTACGGCCGCCGGCGCCGGTGCGGCTCACCGCCGAGCCGCCCGTGACGATCAACCCTGCGCCGCCGCGCGCGCGTTCGGCGTAGAATGCAGCCAGCGCACTCTCGTCGGACTCGATGCCGAGATGCATCGAGCCCATCACGACGCGATTCGCAAGGCGCAGGCTGCCGATCGAGCCGGGCCGCAGCGCGTGCTCGAACATGGAGAAAATTACGTTAGGGTGAGCGGCGGCGAGACGTCCGAGTAGAACGGCGGCGCGATAACGCTCAAACCGCCGTCCACGCAGATCGTTTGACCGGTGATGTATTCCGACTCCGGCGCGAGCAGAAAGGCAATCGTATCCGCGACCTCCTGCGGGCTGCCCATTCGGCCCTTCGGAACTTTCGAGAGCACCGAGCCGATCGGGGCCATGCCCGGAACGTTGTTGTAAAAATAGCCGCATGACTCGGTGTCGATCAGTCCGCCGTTGACCGCGTTGACGTTGACGCCGAACGGCGCGAACTCGACCGCCATGTAGCGCACGAGCGCTTCGATGGCGGCTTTATTCGAACCGAGATTCGCGTAGGTTGGATAGGCGCGAATGCTGCCGTAGCTGGAGAGCGCGACGATCCGGCCGCCGCCGTTCATCAGTTTCAGCGCTCGCTGCGCGCCCAGCACGAAGGCGCGAACGTTGAGATCGAACGAGCGGTCGAGATTGTGCGCCTTGAGGTCGACGATTTTTTTGAACGAGCTGGCGGCGGCGTTGGAAACGAAACAGTCCAATCGTCCGAATTCGGTCTTGACCCGGTCGAAGAGCGCGTCGATCTCTTCTGGTGACTCCACATTGGCCGCAACCGCGACGGCGCGCGAACCGAGCGCTTCGAGCTCGCGCACCGTTTCCGCGGCGAGATCGGCGTTGCGGTTATAGTTCACGACGATTGAAGCGCCCTCGCGCGCCAGCGTCAGTACCAGCGCGCGGCCGATGCCCCGGGAACTGCCCGTGACCAGCGCGACTTTCCCGTCGAAGCGGCGGCTCACGGCGCGACGCTCCGATCGAGGATTTCGCGGGCGATAACGGTCTTTTGAATTTCGTTGGTCCCTTCTTCAAAGCGTTGCGCGCGCGCGTCGCGGTAGACGCGCTCGATTGCATTGGGCTGCCAAAAACCGATGCCGCCGTGAATCTGCAGCGCCTTATCGGTGACGCGCGTCAGCA
The DNA here is from genome assembly GCA_036265225.1 of Vulcanimicrobiaceae bacterium. GTDB lineage: Bacteria > Vulcanimicrobiota > Vulcanimicrobiia > Vulcanimicrobiales > Vulcanimicrobiaceae > Cybelea. Next base: position 3,373 of record DATAPM010000394.1, on the reverse strand, counting down.
TATCGACGGCCTGCAGCTTAGACATGGACGAAAGCATCGCCGCATCCGAACCTCCCTCCTCCCAGCGCCGCGCCGCGTGCAGAACGAGCTGACGAGCCGCTTCGATGTCGGTCGCATTCTCGGCGATCATGAAGCGAATGGCTTGACGCTGGTCCAACCTCTTGCCGAACGTTTCGCGCTTTTTGGCGTATCCGATGGCCAGCTCGGCTGCGCGGCGTGCCAATCCGACGCAGCTCATTGCCACGGAAATTCGGCTCGGGGTCAAAAAGCCGCCCAACGCTACCGCCAGCCCGTCGCCTTCGGCACCGATTCGGTTCGCCACCGGGACCGGCGCGCGGTCGAAGTGCAGGCGCGCGTGATCGGTCCCGCGCACGCCCATCGATTCGTCCATTGCTTCGACGGCGGTGGACGGCGAGTGACGATCGACGAGCAGCGCGATGGTTCCGTCGGCACCGCGCGTGCCGGCGAGGCGAGCGAAAAGCAGCCAATAATCGCAGATCGTTCCAAAGGTAATGAGATGTTTTTCGCCGCTCAGGAAGTAGGTGTCGCCCTCGCGTTCGACGCTGCAGCGAAGGTCGGCCCCGGTTCCCGCCGTCGGTTCGGTAAGCGTGAAAGCGATTTTGATCTCGCCTTTGACCGAAGGGATCACGAACTTTCCCCGCTGTTCGTCGTTGACGAATCGATCCATCGCGCGCCACGTGCCGTTGACGACGTGGACGATCATTCGGATCGAGGCGTGCGCCATCGAGAAGAACTCGATCAACTCCAAATAGCGCGTGAAGGGAATGCCGCGCCCGCCGTACTCGATCGGAGCGGCGAGCGAAAGATAGCCTCGAGCGCGCAACTCATCCCAGAGTTCGGGTGGAACGCGTCGCTCGCGCTCGATACGCTCCGCCCATGCCTCGCCCGGTCCGGCGACGTATCGCGCGATCTCGTCGCGAAGCGCCGAGAAGGCGGTTTCGTCGAGCGTCGCGGGCCGTTCGAGCTGGTTCAAGCAAAGATCTCCTTGTAGGGGCGCAAAGTCCGGGCGCGTTCGCGCAGGACGTATTTTTGAATTTTGCCCGACGGCGTCCGCGGGAGCTCGGCGACGATCTCCAGACGCTCGGGCCAATACTGCTTGGCGACCTGACAGGCGTGAAGGTAATGCTGCATGCGGTCGAAGTCGAGCGTCGTTCCCGGGCGGAGAACGACGAAGGCGCAGGCGCGTTCGCCCAAACGTGCATCGGGCATCGCGACGATGGCGATCTCCGCGACCGCAGGATGGTCGGTCAAGAGCTGCTCGACCTCGCCGACGGGAATCTTCTCTCCGCCGCGGTTGATCACGTCGCGAACGCGTCCGGTAATGCGCACGTATCCCGACTCGTCGATGACCGCCAAATCGCCGGTCCGGAACCACCCGTCGGGCGTATATGCCGCGGCCGTCCATTCGGGATGATCGGCATAACCTTGAAACATCGTCGGAGACGCGACTTCGAAGTTGCCCTCCTCGCCCGCGGCGAGAGTCTGCCCCGCGGCATCGGTGACGCGCAGTCGAATTCCGCGCAACGCGCGCCCGTCGGTTCCCCAGCACTTCGCCGGTTCGTCGGTCGGCGCGGCGAGCGAACCGAGTCCCGATTCGGTCGTTCCCCATCCGCCGCACACGGCCGTGCCGAGAATCCGCGTGGCGCGTTCGGCTAGGCCGCGAGGCACGGCTGCTCCCGTCGCGACGAAGATTCGCAGCGCGGCGGGTGGCGGCGCGCCCGCTTCGACCGCCGCCACGATGTCGGACAAGAACGGCGTCGCGGCCTGTACGAAAGTACCGTCCCAATCGTTAAGCGCGCGCAGCGCCCGCGGCGCGTTCCAGATCGACTGAAGTATCTGCGGGACACCCATCACAAACGCGAGCCACATCCCATACAAAAAGCCGGTCTGATGCGCCAGCGGCGAAGGCACGAAGATTCGGTCTTCGGGGCCGAGTCCGAGATGTTCGACCTCCATGGCGGCGGCGCGCATCAAGACGTCGTTGCGGTGGAGCACGCCCTTTGGTTCGCCGGAGGTTCCTGAAGTAAAGAGCAGCTGCGCGATGGCGGTCGGATCGGGGCGGCGCGCATCCAGCGCCGCGCCGTCGATCTCGATCTCGCGCAGCGCATCCGCGAAACGTAACCACTGTACCGGCACGTTGGTGCGATCGAAGGTTGGAAGCGGATGCGCTTTTGGTCCGCCGCTGCAGACGACTACGTGTTCCAATCGTAAGGGCAAGTCGCCGTCGACCACCGACGCTTCGCTCAGCATCGAGGCTACTTCCGCAGCGTGGCGGCGGCCGCGCGCCTCGTCAGGGACGAAGAGCACGCGCGCGCGAGAACGGCGCAGGCAAAAGGCGACTTCGCGTTCGCGGAAGATCGGCATCAGCGGGCAGCAGATTGCGCCCACGCGCAGCACGGCCAACGTTATGACGACGAAGTCCAGCGTGTTGGGAAGCTGGAAAGCCACCCGCTCGCCGGAACGCACGCCCAAGCGCAAGAGCAACATTGCCGCGCGGTCGACGCGGTCGGCCAGCTCCTGCCACGTAAGCGTCGCGTCCCGCCCGTCGCGCGCTTCTACGACGGCAACCTCGAGCGGCGCTTCGCGCGCTCGCTGCGCGACGAGTTCGTCGAGCGTGTACTGCGTCGCGCGTTCGGGCCGCGGGGCCGCCGCAGCAAGCTTGGGTTTGTGGCTCTGGCCATTGACCGGGGCGTTCGAGATCGACATGGGCACGCCAATCCCGCGCATCGCTTCGAGAAATCGTGGATACGAGATGCGGTAGGCGTTGGGATAGGTAAGCGTGCTCGGTCCTTCGGCGCGCGAGGCCGCAACGGCAAGCGACATGAGGATGCGGTGGTCGTTGAACGACGAGAGATGCGCACCGGAGAGATGCGAAACGCCGTTGACCACCAGCGAATCGTCGCGAACTTCCAGTCGGCCGCCCATACGGTTGAGCTGAAGCATCGCCGCCACGCGATCGGACTCTTTCAGGCGCACGTGGTGCACGTTCTCCAAAATCGTTTGACCCTTGGCGAACGTTCCGAGCGTCGAGAGGATCGGCAGCATGTCGGGGATATCGCGGCAATCGACGCGCAAACCGCGCAGCTCGATTCCGTCGTGCTTGACGCGCACGGCGTGCGCCTGCGCGTCGTAGACCATCGGCAGACCCATTTCGCGGACGATCTCCAAGAACGCGCCTTCGGGATGATCGGGCAGCTCGCCGGGGAGCCCTTGCAACCCACGGAAAAGCACGTCGGAGGGATGGACTGCCGTCACGGCAAGGCCGAACGCGGCAGAACCGATATCGGGCGGCAGCTCCACCGTCGTGGGACGCGCCCGCTGATTCGGCTCGACCTCGAAACGGCGCCAATCG
>DATAPM010000393.1:0-3650 GCA_036265225.1 Vulcanimicrobiaceae bacterium | reverse complement strand
GATCGCGCCGTCTTGGAAAAGTCTCCTCTAGTTGCCGAATCGAGCGAGTTCGCGATCTACGACGTCGGTAACGATACGTACGCGTTAGTGCACCGCCACGAAGCCGTTGCGTGGCAAGGCGTCACGATCTCCGGCGATGGTTTGTTTCGCATTGCCGACCTGCTCGGGCAAGCAACGCGAGCGCTCTACCGCAACGTCGCGGTCGAACTTTCAAAGGAGCGAAATCGTTAGGCGATTCTCATTTCTGCTGGCCGCACTGCTCTCGGCCTGCGGCGGTGCTACGACCGGCTCGCCGCCCCCCGCGCCACCCTCGGTTTTACCGAAGCAGCCAATCAAACACGTCGTCATCATCATTCAAGAGAACCGCAGCTTCGACAATCTGTTCAGCGGGTATCCCGGCGCCGACGCGCCGAGATTCGGTTATGCCGGCAAGCAGCGCATTGGCTTACGACCGACGCGGCTCGAGAACAGCGGAAACATCGAGAATAACTGGCGGGACGCCATCGGCGGATGGAATCACGGCGCGATGAACGGCTTCCGCGCCGAGCACTTCTACGGCGGCCCGCGCGACTACGCGTACGCCTACGTACCCCGCGACGAGACGCTGCCGTACTGGACGATGGCACGGCGTTACGTTTTGGCCGACCGCATGTTTCCCACCGAGTTTGGCCCTAGTTATACGTCGCATCTCAGCCTGATTGCCGCCAATACGATCGTTCCGGGCAGCGCAGGGGCCGAAGTCGACGCGCCGAGCCGTTTGCCGTGGGGCTGCGACGCTCCCTACGGCACGCGTTCGTTCACGCTTACGCCGGGTCGCGTCGAACGCTTCAACGGTCCCTTCCCTTGTTATCGCGACTTCCCGACGATCGCGCAGCGCCTTGACGACGCCGGCATTACGTGGCGATACTATGCTTCTCCGCTCAGCCGGATCGGCGGCAAGGTCTGGTCCGAGTTCGATTCGATCCACTCGGTTCGATACGGTCCGGATTGGCAGAACGTAATTTCACCGCAGACGCGCGTCCTGCACGACGTGCCCAACGGAACGCTGGCCGGCGTAACCTGGGTAACGCCCGACTGGGAAGACTCCGATCACACCGGCAGCGGCGGCGACGGCGGTCCGTCATGGGTTACGTCAATCGTCAACGCGATCGGCAGAAGCCAATATTGGGACTCGACCGCCATCGTCGTGCTGTGGGACGATTGGGGTGGATGGTACGACGATGTGCCGCCGCCACAGCTGGACTTTCGCGGCCCGGGCCTGCGCGTTCCGTGCATCATCATCTCCCCCTACGCGCGGGCGGGATACGTGTCGCACACTCAATATGAGTTCGGCAGCGTCCTGAAGTTCGTCGAAGAGGTCTTCGATCTGCCCCCGATCGGAGCGCCAAGCCGCGGCTTTACCGACACGCGCGCGAACAGCATCGTGGATGCCTTCGACTTCACCCAAGCGCCGCGGCCATTTCAATCCATACCGTCAAAGTACGGCGCCGATCACTTCTTGCACGAAGTACCTTCGTACGTCCCGCCCGACGACGACAGGAAATTTTAGTTCATCAGTTTGCGGACGAAGTACGTCATCTCTAAGGCGCTGGTGAGGGCGCGCTCCTGCAGGTTTGCTCCGGCACCGTGGCCGCCCTCGACGACCTCGTAGAAGAGATAAGGCAGATGCATCGCCCCCATTTTCGCAGCGAACTTTCGCGCGTGCTGCGGACCGACGCGGTCGTCTTTCGTTGTCGTCCAAATAAACGGCTCGGGATAATTCACGCCCGGCCGTAGGTTGTTGTAGGGGGAGATCGAGGCCAGGAACGCCCGCTGCTGCGGATTGGCGACGCTGCCGTACTCGCCCGTCCACGACGCTCCGGCTTGAATCTGCTCGAAGCGCAGCATGTCGAGCAGCGGCACTTGAATGTCCACCGCGTTCCAGAGCTGCGGATGCTGCGTGAACTCGACGCCCATCAGCAGCCCGCCGTTGGAACCCCCTTGGATTCCCAAGCGGCGCGGGCTCGTCACTTTGGTAGCGATCAGATCGCGGCCGACCGCGGCGAAGTCGTCAAAGACGCGCTGGCGGTGCGTCGTCAATCCGGCGTCGTGCCAGGCCTCCCCGAACTCGCCGCCGCCGCGAATATTGGCCACGACGTAAACGCCGCCGCGCTCGAGCCAGAGTTTTCCGACGATGCCGTTATAGTTTGGGGTCACCGAGACGTCGAATCCACCGTACGCATAGAGCAGGGTCGGATTGCTGCCGTCGAGTTTCATCGTTTTGGGATGCACGATGAAGTAAGGAATTCGCGTGCCGTCTTTCGACGTGGCCTCGCGCTGCTCGGCGACGTCCTGCGATGCGTCGAAGCGCGCCGGTGAAGTTTTGATGTCGCGCAACGCGCCGGTATCGGCGTCGAGCTGCCAGAGTGTCGGCGGTGTAAGGAAGCTGGTAACGGTGATGTAGGCCGTCTGGCCGTGCTGGTCGGCGTCGTTGACGACGATCGAGGAGTTATCGGGGAGGCCGAGCCGTCGTTTCGACCAGCCTCCGGGTACCGGTGCGTACACCCACTCGCGCCCGCGCACGTTTTCGTACGTCGTCAAGAGCAGGCGCGAACTGGTCTGCGCGACGCCGTCAAGTGTCGCCCGCGCGCCCGGCGCGTAGACGAGCGCCGGGTGGAGGTGATTTGGTTCGCTGCGCGCGGCGGCCAGGTCGACCGATACCAGCGACCCGGCGGCAAACGACGTTCCGTTGACCATCCAACGCTGCTGGATGGTGAAGAGCAACCGTCCGGCCACGAGGGCCTGCGGCAGGGACTGGGGCGGAACGTCGAGTCTGCGCGCGCCGGCCGCAGTCATAATAAACGTCTGTGAGGGAAAGGTCGAGAGTGGGCGGACGATCAGCACGACGGAGTGTCCGGCGCCATCGTGCAGTTCCTGCGGCGTCACGCCGTAGCCGCCGTCCGACTTGCTGCCGCGGAAGACTTCGACCGCTTCGGAGAGCGGTTTGCCGCGGACGACCCGTTTGACGATGTAGGGATAGCCCGATGCGGTCAGTTCGCCCGGCGACCACTCTCGCGACACCAAAAGCGTGTCGTCGCTCTCCCATGCGAGTCGCTGCTTGCCGCGCGGCAAGACGAGCCCGCCGCCGACGAACGTTGCGCTGGAGAGGTCGAACTCGCGCGCGGTAATGGCGTCTTCGCCGCCGTCGGATAGGATGACCATGCAGCGATTCTCGGCGGGCCAGAGGCAATTGGCACCTTTCCAAACCCAGTTCGCATTCTCGGAACGTGAAAGCGCGTCCAAATCCAAGACGGTCGTCCAATTTGGCGCCGCGCCGGCATAATCGGCCGGCGTCGTGCGCCGCCAGATCCCCCGGACGTGGTCGGTATCTTGCCAAAAGTTGTAGACGTGGCCGCCGATGAACGAAGGAACGGGAATCCGGTCCTTGGCTTGCGCGATCTTCAATGCGTCGGCATAGAGCGCCGAAAAGTTCGGGTCGTTCTGCAGAACTGCAAGAGTTTTTGCGTTCTGCTCTTTGACCCACGCCATGGCACGCGCCCCGTTGAGCTCTTCGAGCCACAAAAACTGATCGCTCGTCGCAGCCGGCATCTTGGCCGTCTGCGCGCGTGCTAGCGTCGCGCCGGCGAGGAGTGCAAGAAGGGCGGCTAACG
>DATAPM010000392.1:0-3225 GCA_036265225.1 Vulcanimicrobiaceae bacterium | reverse complement strand
GCATCACCTTCTACGACGTGCGCATCACCCTGTTGGCGGTGTATTGGACGATCGCCGCTTGGGCATTCTTGACGGGCATTTTCGAGATCGTTGCCGCGTTTCAGTTGCGCAAACATATCGCCAACGAGTTCTGGCTGATTCTCGGCGGAATTGCGTCGATTATCTTCGCCGGCTTGATGATCTATTTTCCGATTGCCGGCTTTCTGGCGATCATTTGGTTGATTGGCGCTTACGCCATCGTCTTCGGAATATTGATGATCGCTTTCTCGCTGCGTTTGCGCAGTCACGCCGAGTTGCCGAAAGCGGCGACGACGAGTTAACGTGTAGCGATGCCTCAAGACGCCGGTACGATCGTCGTCGGCGGCGGTCATGCCGGCGTCGAAGCCGCCCTGGCCGCGGCACGCCTTGGCGTGCCCACGCTGCTGATTACGGGCGAGCCTGCGAAGATCTGCACGTTGCCCTGCAATCCGTCGATCGGTGGGAGCGCCAAAGGACAGCTGGTCCGTGAAATCGATGCGCTGGGCGGCGCGATGGGCCGCATCGCCGATCGCTGCAGCCTGCACGCGCGGTTTCTTAACGAAAGCAAAGGTCCGGCGGTGCGCGCACTGCGCCAGCAGATGGATAAGCCGTCGTATGCGGCGCTGGCCGTCGACTTACTCGCGCAAGAACCGAATCTCACCATCATCGCCGGGCTGGTCGAGGATCTGCTCGTCGACGCGGGGGCGGTTCGCGGCGTCGCCTGCCGCGACGGGGGCCGGTATTACGCCAATCGCGTCGTTCTAGCCACCGGAACGTTTCTAGGAGGGAGGTCCTTCCGGGGCGACGTCGTGCTCGACGAGGGGCGCTTCGGTGAGGCGCCGGCAATCGGACTGGCGGGCGCCCTGCGCCGCCTTGGCTTTCCGACGCAGCGGCTCAAAACCGGCACCCCCCCGCGGATCGACCGGACCAGCGTGGATTTTGGCGCAATGCTCGAGCAGCGGCCGAGCTCGCAGCCGCTGCTCTTTTCGTACGCCAGCGAACGGCGCTTCGCCGGCGAGCAGCTCTCGTGTTACGTGACGCAAACCAGCGAACGTACGCACGCGCTGGTCCGGGAGAATTTGCACCGCTCGCCGCTCTACGGACTCGATCTCATCCGCGGAATCGGCCCGCGTTACTGCCCCTCGATCGAAGATAAGGTCGTCAAATTCGCCCATAATCCGACCCATCAGATCTTCATCGAGCCCGAAGGATGGGACGAACCCACGCTCTACGTGGGCGGCTTCTCGACCTCGCTCCCCGCAGACGTACAAGTGGAAATGCTGCAAACGCTCCAGGGACTTGAGTCGGTTCGGATGCTGCGGGCTGGATACGCCGTTGAATACGACATGGTCTCGCCAACCGAACTGCGCGACACGCTGGAAACCCGCAGGATCGCCGGACTCTACCATTGCGGCCAGCTGAACGGCACCTCGGGCTATGAGGAAGCCGCCGCGCAGGGCCTCGTCGCCGGCCTGAACGCGGCCCGAGCGGCACGTGGCGATGATCCGATCCGCTTCAGCCGCTCCGAGGCCTACATCGGCGTTCTCGTCGACGACTTGGTCAGCAAAGGCGTGGACGAGCCCTACCGCATGCTCACTTCCCGTGCCGAGCACCGCGTCGTCCTGCGTCACGACAACGCCGATCTACGGCTTACGCCGGTTGGGCGAGCCGCCGGACTGATAGACGACGGCGCCTGGGAGGCCTTCCGCGAGCGCCGAGCGGCCCTGGAATCGGCTCGAAAGCGCGCCGACCGCGCCCGTTTGGGAATAAGCGCTATCGGCGGTGAGCGCTTCGAGGCCGGCGCCACCGTCACTGATGCCTTACGGCGGCCGCGTTTGGGATTTTCCGAAGTCGCGCCCTATATCGAGACGCCGCTCGATGCCGAAATCGGCGAGAGGCTGACCATCGAGATCAAGGTCGAGGGGTACGTTCGCCGCGAGCTCCTGGCCATCGAAAAAGCCGCGCACACCGAGACGGCCGCCATTCCCGAGGACCTTGACTACGCGTCGATTCCACAGCTCTCGCGGGAAGCACGCGAAAAGTTCGCTCGGCAGCGCCCCCGCACGTTGGGGGTCGCCGGCCGGATTCCGGGCGTGACGCCATCGGACGTCGCGATCCTGAGCGTCTTCGTCCATAAAAAACGGCAGACGCAGGTCCACTCCGAACTCGCCCGCGTGTGACCGCGCTCGAAGCGGAACTCCGGCAAGCCGGCGTCGAGGACCGTTTCAGCGAGCCGTTAGGGCTTTATGGCGAGTCGGTGCTGGAAGCAAACCGCCGCTTCAACCTGACCGGCGCGAAAAATCCGGCGGAGCTGCTCGCTCACCTCCTCGATAGCCTCACCGTCGTACCGTTTGTGGTCGCACCCTATGTGGATGTCGGGTCCGGGGCCGGGTTTCCGGCGATCCCCGTCCTCATCGCTACTGGCCTCCAGACGACCCTGATCGAATCGAACCGCAAGAAGGCTCGCTTCTTGGAAACGGCCGCGCAGCGGCTGGACTTGAGAGCCCTGGTCGTTTCCGAGCGAGCCGAAACGGCGGGGCGGCGCGAAGATCTGCGCGATCACTTCGCCAGCGGAACGGCGCGGGCGGTCGCATCGGCGCCCGCAGCAGCCGAGCTGCTGCTCCCCTTCATCGCGCCAGGCGGCCTGGCTGTTCTTCAGCAGGGTCGCCTGGATGCCGGCGAACGGCAAGCGCTGGAGGACGCGGTGCTGGTTCTCGGCGGCCGCGTCGAAGAGGAGCGAATCCTCGAGGGCGAGCGCCGGCTGGTCCTGGTGCGGAAAGAGGGCCCTACCCCTGCGCGCTTCCCGCGCCGGACGGGCATCCCTCAGAAACGGCCACTTTGTTCAACGTGAAACATTTGGTAACCGTCCGTTAGCGACCGTACGCCCCAATGGTATGCTTGGCTTGATGAGCGAGCAATTGGGCAGACCGAATCTTCTCACGGTGATCGTCCTCGGGTTGCCCGGGACGACTCTACTTACTGCGGGGTTCATCGTCGCTTCCAGCCGCGGGGGCGAGTGGTTTGTGGTCGGCCTCGGAACGATGCTGTTCGGTGCCCTGCTTTTTGTCGGCTCTTTCGCAATGCTGATCGCCTGGTTCATAAAGGCTCTAAGGACGTAAGCATGGGTGAAAACTCCGAATCTTTCGCCTGAGAGCAGGTACACTTTCAAGGATTTCGACCGGGAATTCGCTGACGACCGGGCCTGCA
>DATAPM010000391.1:0-4915 GCA_036265225.1 Vulcanimicrobiaceae bacterium | reverse complement strand
AGCGCGCCGGACGTTCGTCCGCACCAGAGATCCTGGGTAAGCGCCGGTGCGTCCAGCGACAATCTCGTTTACATAACGCAAGACAAGTCGGTGGACATCTACTCGTTTAGCGGGAAGAAAGTCGGATCGCTAACGGGTTTGTACGGCCCGAGAGCGATTTGCTCGGATGCCGAGGGGAACGTGTGGGTGGCTTACGGCGCGGGCCTTCTGGAGTACGCGCACGGCGGGACGATTCCGATCGCTCAATTGTACCTCCCGAGGTACTTTCACGCGCTGAGCTGCGCTGTGGATCCAACGTCCGGTGACATTGCCGTCGCCGAATCTTCGGCAAGTAAAGAGAATGTTGCTGTGTTTCACGACATCTACGGAACGCCGCAGACGTACACAACATCGAACCTCTACGACTATCTCTACCTTGGATACGACGATCAAGGCAACTTATTCTTAAACGGAACGTACAAAAAGCGGCCTGCGTTTGCGGAGCTACTCAAGGGAGCACAGGCCTTCAGCCAGCTTTCGGTCGACGAGAAATTCGGAAAGCCCGGAGGCCTGCAGTGGAACGGTCAGTATCTTGCACTCGGTGACAGCTCGAACCATGTGGTCTACCAGATGAGCGTCGCCAGCGGCCACGCGACCACTCAAAGCACGACCCATTTCCATAACTGGAAACCTAAATTTAAGGAGATCGTGCCGTTCGCGATCCAGGACGGCGTCATCGTTCTTCCCTATTCTGCAACCAACACGGGATATTTCAACTTCCCACAAGGCGGCCAGGCCATCGCTAAAATCGGAGCGAGCACGAACGGTGGGATCGCCATCAGTGTGGCTCCGAGCCGACGGGCGGGAGCCGCTCCTCGAGTTCGACGTGCCGGCAACTCAAAAGCCGGTAGCCGCTCGTGGGTTCGACGCGACGCTTCCGGCGGCGCCCTACTGTATGCGGGCGGCTACTTTTATGGGACCGGCGTATTCATTTACTCGTACCCCCAGGCCGAACTCGTTGGGCGCCTCGACGTAGCCGGCGAGCCTGTCTGCTCCGATAGCGCCGGCAACATTTTCCTGAGATGGGAGAATGGTGTAACGGAATATGCTCACGGCGGCTCAACGCCGATCCGGACCCTACGGATTCCAGGCGCAGAGATCTACAGCTGCTCGGTCGATCCAGCTACGAACAACCTTGCTCTAGTTTTTTCGTGCCCGCCATGCGGTTATCAGGACCTCGCGATTTATACTAACGGGAGTGGTGCTCCAACGCGATATAAGACAGGAACTAGCGCTTTAGCGTGCGGCTACGACGGCAACGGCAACCTGTTCGTCTCGAACCTGAACAGCGACACATCGCTGAGTGAGTTGCCGGCGGGCAGTAGCAACTTGATGACAGTTACCCTTGATAAAGAGGTCGCCCCCGATCAGGTGCAATGGGATGGCGAGCATATGACGCTACAAAGCCGCGGCCATCCATTTTCAATCTACCCGATCTCGGTTGAGGGTTCTACGGCGACCGTCCTGAAGCCGACTAAGTTCAAAGTAAAGATCGCCTGGGTTAACTCGTCGTGGATCTACGATGGCACCGTGGTGTTCTCTTTCAATAAGCACGACGAGCCTCCTAACGAGATCGGAATTTGGAAGTATCCACGCGGTGTGCACCCGCAAAAAACAATCCATAACATCCCTTACGGCGATGCCGGATTCGGTTCCGTGATTGTCAGCGCTCCCCCCAGCCACCGATAAGGGCGCGCTAAGCTTATCCGGGCAGCGCGCTCACGCGGTGGTGCAGACTTTTACGCATTTACAAATGAAGGTGATCAGGGTGCGACCGCCCGCTGTTGCATACTACCGCGCAAACTCTGCCGTCGTTCGTTCGGCGTAGTATCGTTCGATCTGCTCCAGATCGCCGAGCGCTGCGGCGGAGTATTCGACTCTCAACTGCGCGTCGGTCCTTTAGCGCGGGCTTTCCGTCGCCGCTCGAGTTCGGCCGGAACGTCTTCGGCGGCGAACGTTCGGCCGGCTTTGATGTCGGCATCGCCCACCGCCAGTGCTTCGCGAAGCCATTCCAGCCGCTTGGCCTCCTCGCTCATCAGGAGCCGTAGGCCTTCGCGCACAACCTCGCTGGCGTGAGCGTACTCTCCCGACGCGACCTTGGCGTCAACGTACGCCTCGAGCTCCTCGGGGAGAGAAATGTTCTTCGTGCCCATAACGCCAGTTTAGCACCTTTGGCGTTTTTCGCCAAAGGCTGCAGCGACCTTGTTGCCCCTGTTGAGCGGGCTTCAGCGCAAAGTAAAAGAAACGACCTCCCGATGAGATGCCTTCCATTGGTCCCTTGGGCTGCCGGCTTATTGGCCGCCGCCGTCGCCGTGGCTGGATGCAGCGGCGGGCCACCGACGCAGCCGAACGCGAACGCACAGCTGCTGCGGCGAAGCGCGTCGTGGATGGCTCCAGATCTCAAGAAGCGGGATCTGCTCTATCTTTCGGACGCCGGAAACGGCAGCGTGTACGTCTATTCGTATCCCGATGCGCAGTTGCAAGGAACGCTGACGGGCTTGAGTTTTCCGGCCGGTGAATGCGTCGACAAAGCGGGCAACATCTGGATCGTGGAAGAAGGGCCCGACGACATCGTCGAATACGCGCACGGCGGCACGACTCCGATTGCGACCTTAACCGATGCGGACAACGCTCCGGAGGGATGCTCGGTCGATCCGACGACGGGAAACCTCGCCGTCGCCAACTCGCAGACGTTGAGCGCCGGCCCCGGAAGCGTCGCGGTGTATGCGAACGCCCGGGGCATCCCGACACTCTATCCCGACAGCCAGATGAAGTTTGTTTTGTTCGTGGCTTACGACGACAAAGGCAACCTCTACGCCGACGGGGTTGATTCGTCGCTCGCGTACCAGCTTGCCGAGCTTCGCAGGGGCGCCGCCGAGCTGACCCCGATCGCGTTCAGTCAGAGCATCGTCGAAGGGGGCAACATTCAGTGGGACGGCAAGTACTTAGCCGTCGGAGATGGGGGCGCCGGAGGGTCGGGCACGCCGATCATCTACCACGTCAAAATCACGCACTCCGAAGGCAAGGTCGCCGGCGCGACACCGCTTACCGGTACGAGGGGCCTCTTTCAGTTCTTCATCCAAGGCAATACTTTCATCGGGCCCAACCTTGGCGATGAAAACGTGTTGTTTTGGAAATACCCTGCCGGCGGGACGCCGACAAAAGCCATCGGCGGATTTAGCGATCCATTTGGCTCGGCAGTGAGCATCGGGAAGAAAGATCGATGGGTACGAGCCCGCAATACCGACAATTTCCAAGCCGGAACATACGAGCGGCTCTGATCTTTGCTACGGTTAGCGACGAGATGCTCGCCGCCTCCGAGGTCCTCATGAGAACATCGGCTGTCGTCGCGAGCTTGGGACCGGCTGCAACGAGTTCGGTATCGGGGCTGGCTGGGGAGGCGGCTCGTCTTACGTCGAGCCGAACGCGACAAACGTTCATATGTATTCGGGGGCGAAAGCCGGAAATCGGGGAATTGGTTGTCCTCGACTGGCAGTAAAGGCTCCGAAGAGCATTTCTGTTCGATCCGTGGAGGAGCAGCTGCGCCACCTCGCGTTTGAAGGAGCCGTCGTGAAACCTCTCTTGCAGTTATCGCTCATCCTAGCTGCTGGGCCGCCCATCCTGGCCGGTTTCGGCGGATCGCATTCGCCGACGAGCGCATTGGCGCGATGCCGCGTGGTGCGACCGCCCGCTGTTGCATAGGTGCACGTTTCCAAATGGCAACCCGATAAGCAGAACGCACATAGCGTCTTAGGGGCCGCGGGGCGAAGCGCTGGCTGCGATCGCGCGGGCCGATTGTGCAACGTAGGACGGGTAGCAAGCGCGAACGTGCCGTTCAATTACGTCGCGATCAGAAGCGAGGCAAGCGGAGCCTTTATGTTGCGATGCCCGTGGAGGATTCGGAACACGTAAACCCGTTTTTTATCCACGATATAGAATATGAGAAATGGCAACACCGGAAGAGCGCGCACCCCAAGATCTAAATCATCTCTGATCCGCCCGGCGCGGGGATTGCGGCCTGCGATTCGCTCAAACGTTCCCATGATGCGTTCGACGAGGCTTTGGGCGAAGTCAACGCCTACTTTCTCGCTATGGTATTCCTGGATGCGATCGAGGTCTGACAGAGCCTCCGGAGAGTAGTCGATTCTCAAGAACGCCCCTTCGCCTCTGCACGCGCCTTGCGACGCCGAGCGAGTTCGGCGCGGACCTCTGCCGCGGGTATCGTGCGCCCAGCCTTATAATCAGCTACGCCAACGGCGATCGCATTGCGCAGCCATTCGAGCTTTGCCGCTTCCTCGCGCATTAGCAGCCGAATACCGTCGCGTACGACTTCGCTGATATGAGCATATTCACCGGATGCAACCTTCGCTTCGACGTACGCTTCGAGGTCTTCGGGAAGCGAGATGTTTTTAGTTCGCATGCGCTGAGTTTAGCAGCGTTGGCGTTTTTTGCCAAGGCCCCCACTGCGCCATCTCGCCTCGCGTACAGGTGCGGACCAACGGTAATCAAATCTCCGCGTACACCGCGTCCTCGGAGGCAACAAATGAGAAGATCGGCCATCGTCGTCAGCCTAGGACTGGCTGCAACACTTGCGGGCTGTTCCCTAGGCAGCACCATTCAGTCAGTGATTCCCCACGCGGCGGAAGAGTCTGCGGCTGCGGGATTTAAGAACGACTCGGCATCTCGGTACATCTACGTCGCTAATGCCTCCCCGCCGAGCATCGGCGCGTTCGGTCTGCGCGATCGCGGGAACCACGTTCCGGAGCGAATCATTGCAGGAAAGCGCACGCGCTTGCACAGTCCGTCGGGACTTGCGTTTGACTCGCACGGCAACATGTACGTGTCGGACTGTTGCATTCGGTACGCATCCAGAATT
>DATAPM010000390.1:0-5548 GCA_036265225.1 Vulcanimicrobiaceae bacterium | reverse complement strand
AAGGGGCACCAGCGCGGCGGCTCCGACCAGTCCCAAGGCGGACAGCAACAATACCAGGGTGGTCCGCAGCAATATCAGGGTGGTCCGCAGCAATACCAGGGTGGTCCGCAAGGCGGCCCTGGACCGTACCAGAATCAAGGCCCGCCGCAGGGCGAGCAAGGCCCACCCCCAGGCGAGCAGGGACCGCCGCAAGATCAAGGTCCTCCGCCGGGAAACGCGCCGCCCGCTTAACTTGCGCGGGGCGAAACCGCGTTTTAGGGGAATGAAGGATTGCTTATGCGATCGGCAGCCTTCACCGCGGCACTCTCCTTTCTCGTAATACTCGGCGCGTGCGCGCAGACCGGAACCCCGCCGGGTTCCGGCGCCTCAACCAACGTCCCACCATACGCCGGTTCACACGCCGGCGTTTGCGGTGCCCGCGAATACGTCGCGTCGTCTTCGCGCGCGGCGCGCGGCGACACCGGCCTCAAGGTTCCCAACGGATTCACCATCGAGACGATCGCTTCGATCGGGGACGCGCGCGAGCTCGCTGCACTTCCTAACGGCGATCTGATCGTCGGGACCAGCGGCAGCAGTGTCTACATCGTCGCCGACGCCGAAGGCGCAGCGGCGGCGCCACAGGTTTTCGCCACGATAAGCGATTCGCTGGCCGCCGGCATTGCGTTTACCGCCGCGCGTTGCGAGATTTACGTCGCCACCGAGAATCACGTCTGGCGCATTCCGTATCATGGCGAACGCAAGGCGAGCCAGATTCACAAAATCGCCGACGTGAGAACCGGCCCCATCGCGCCCGGAACCGACGGCGACGTGCATACCACGACGTCGGTAGCGTTCACGGGCGGCCAC
Organism: Vulcanimicrobiaceae bacterium; assembly: GCA_036265225.1. Taxonomy (GTDB): domain Bacteria; phylum Vulcanimicrobiota; class Vulcanimicrobiia; order Vulcanimicrobiales; family Vulcanimicrobiaceae; genus Cybelea. The sequence continues at coordinate 4,702 of DATAPM010000390.1, read as the reverse complement.
GTTTACGCCGCGGCCGGTTCGTCGTGCAATGCGACGATGGATAACGGCAAGCAGCCCTGCACCGAGGTCGATCCGACGCGCGCCGCCGTTTCGATCATGAAGCCGGATGGTAGCGGCTTCAATCAGCGAGCGAAACGGGTCCGCAACGCCATCGCGCTCGCGGTTAATCCGGAGACCCACTCGCTCTGGATCGGCGGCGCCGGCCAAGACGACCTTCCAAAGGGACATCCTTACGAATATCTCGACGATCTTTCCGCACATTCCGGCGACGCCGATTATGGCTGGCCGGTCTGCGAAGAGAATCATCACGTTTACTGGCCGGGTTACCATTGCGGAAAGACGGTCGCGCCGCCGATCGAGTTGCCGGCATACTCGACGATAATCGGGGCGACGTTCTATCCGTTGCAGCAAGTGGGGCGCTACGCTTTTCCGTCGAAATATCGCGGCGGTCTCTTCGCGGCGGCGCACGGTTCGTGGCATACCGATCGTAACGGCTGCAACGTCGATTCACCTCGCGTCGTCTTCGTCGCGATGAAAGGCGATTCGCCGGTAAAGGGCGTCGATTGGAACGACGCCACCAAACAGTGGAGCGAGTTCGTCAGCGGTTTTCAAAGCGGCTGCAACTCGCGCATCGGCCGCGCGACCGGAATAGCCGTCGGGCCAAAGGGCAGCCTCTTTATCGCCGACGATCGCGCCGGCGTGATCTATCGCGTCCGCCCAACCCACTGAAGCGCGCCGCATGTCCGATTCATTAGGCATCCTCGTCGGCGGCGGGCCGGCGCCGGGAATCAACGGCGTAATCGCCTCCGCGGCGATGGAAGCTTTTAAGTGCGAACTGCGCGCGATCGGCATCTACAATGGCTACCGCGACCTCGCCGCCGGCCGCGCGCCGCAGACCGTCGAACTCACCTTCGACCGCGTGTCGCGCATTCACACCGCCGGTGGTTCGATCTTGCGCACGTCGCGCACCAATCCGGCCAAAGACGACGCGACGCTCGAGCGCAGCGTCGCCTCGCTGCAAGCGCTCGGCCTGCGCTATCTCGTCTGCATCGGAGGCGACGACACGACCTACGGCGCGGCGAAGATCGCCGAACGTACGAAGGGACGCATCGGCGTGGCGACCGTCCCCAAGACGATCGATAACGATATTCCGCTGCCTGAAAACACTCCCACCTTCGGCTTCGAAACCGCACGCTCGGTGGGCGCCGGGATCCTCGAGGATTTGATGGAGGACGCGCGCACGACCGAGCGCTGGTACGTCGTCGTCTGTATGGGGCGCAAATCGGGATCGCTCGCCCTGGGCATGTGCAAAGCGGCCGGCTCGACGCTGGCAATTCTTCCCGAAGAGTATCCCGAAAAGGCCACGCTGGCTTCGGTCACCGATACGATCGTCGGCGCCATCGTCAAACGTCGCGCTTTCGGCCGCACGCACGGCATCGCCGTCGTAGCCGAGGGAATTGCCGAACGCATTTGGGACGACGTTTTCAGCACCGGCGAGAACCTCGGCCGCGACTCCTTCGGCAACGTTCGATTAGCCGACGTTCCGCTCGGCATCGTGCTGCGCGACGCGGTGCGCAGCCGTCTTGAAGCGATCGGCGTGGACTCGGTCGTGCACGCCAAAGACATCGGCTACGAGCTGCGCTGCGCCAAACCGGTTCCGTTCGACGTGGATTACACGCGCACGCTTGGATACGGAGCGGTGCGCTATCTCGTGGACGGCGGTAGCGGCGCGCTCATCGCGCTCGAGGGCGGCAACGTGCGCCCAATTGCGCTCGAAGATCTGCTCGATCCGGCAACGGGACGCATCCGTACGCGCCAAGTGGATCTAACGACCGAAGCGTATCGAGTCGCCCGAGATTATATGGTCTATCTCGAGCCGTCGGACTTCACCGACGCACGGAAGCTCGAGGTTTTGGCGGCACAGACGAATCTAGGACCCGCAGCGTTTAGCGAAGCCTTCGAGCCGGTCGCCCGACCGTAGCGCTACGACGCGTTGCCGACGATCATTCGCCCGGCGTGCGGTAGCTTCTCGATTACGCTGAGATCGAGCCCCAGATTATCGGCCAGCAGCCGGCGCGGATTCGATGCCAGCCATGACGAGATCGAGATCTCCTGATAGTCGGGGCTATTGAAGGCGACGAGAATTCGCGTTGGCTCATTTCCGATCTGGCGAATGTAATGGCCGAAGCCACGATTGATGAAGGCGACGTCGCCCGGGCCGAACTCATCTTGGCGGTACTTCCCATTCGCGCCGAAAATACCGATCTCGGAGCGCCCTGAAATATAGTACTGCCATTCGTCGGCGTTGGGATGCCAGTGCAGTTCGCGCAGTCCTCCGGGCTCTATCGTCAGGAGCACGCCGGTAACGGTCGATGAGATCGGAAACTGCTGCTGCGACACGAGTTGCTCGGTACCGCCGGCGAATCGCATGATCGGCGCGGCGCCGAGGCGGAACTTATGATTGAGCTGGCTCGGTTCGAGATTCGGATTGAGCGGATCGAGTGCCAACGCGGACGGCACCTCGCCCTGCACGATGTAGACTTCTTCTTTGGGAAGCTTTGCCAGTACGTCGGCCGGGAGACTCAAGTTCTGCGCGAGCACGTCGGGTGGCGTGCGCGCCAGCCAGTCGGTGATGCTGAACGTGCCGAACTCGGAAAATCGTCCATCGTCGAAGACGAGCAGAAAGTGACACTCCTGAGGTCCGAGGCCTTGAATCGAGTGCCCGTGTCCCTTGGGAAAATACCAGACGTCCCCCGGACCGAAATCGGAGATTTCTGCATCGCCCGAGGGTGCGATCACCGTTACGCGGCATCGTCCGCTGACGACGTAGGCCCACTCCGCCGCAATCGCGTGCCAGTGCAGCTCGCGCAGCGCGCCGGGTTCCAGCCGCATCGAAACCGCGGCGAAGCTCGTCGAGACGGGAAACTCGTTGACCGTATGCTGCCGCGCCGAGCCGGCGGCACCGCTCCACCCGTTGGCTTTTTCGAGCTCGAACCTAAAGTTTGGAAGGCCGGCCATTATTGGCCCTGCGGCGCCGCCGCGCCGAGCGAGTCGAGGAGTGCCTGTGCCTTGGCTGCGCCCGTCTCATCATTGACGATGCGATAATGTTTGAGTGCCGTTTGCGCCGAGGTGCGCGCCTCGGCGGTGTTACCCAGCTTTGCTTCGATCTGCGCTCGCAGCAAGTATCCGTCGGCGTCGTCTTCGTCGGTGGCGATATATTGATCCGCGTTCTTTAGAGCGTCGGCATACGACCCGGCGCTGAGATCCGCTTCGGCGATCCAGTAATAGGCGTTATTGTCAGTCGGGTCGAGGTGCAGAGCGGTGGTAAAGTCGGCGATCGACGCCTTGTAGTTTTCCTGGAGATATTCCGCTCGCGCGCGATAAAAGAACGCCGTATCGAGATTCGGATTGATCGAGGCCGCGGCGTTGCAGTCTGCCAGCCCGTTGGCGTACTGGCCCAGCGCCGTATACGCGCGGCAGCGGCTAACTAGCGCCGTGGCGCTCGACGGCGAGATCGCCAATGCCTCGTTGGAGTCGGCCAGCGCCGCCTTGGGATTCCCCTGAACGAGATCGATGCGGGCGCGAACCCGGTAGGCATAGGCGAGCCTTGGCTCGAGCTCGATGGCCTTGTTGCAATCCTGGAGCCCACGTTGTGCCTGATCGAGGTGGAAGTACGACTCGCAGCGTGAAGCGTACGCGTAGGCAAAATCCGGGTTGACGCCCAGCGCTGCGGTGTAGTCGGCAATTGCAGTCTGATGATCCCCGAGCGCCTCGTAGTCATCGCCCCGGTCGACGAGCGCTGCTGCGTCGTTCGGATGTGCCTTAAGGTAAGGGTCGAGGACGGCGATCGACTCTTTGAACTTACCGTCGTTATAGAGCTGCTCCGCTTGGGCGACTTCCGGCGCCGCAGCGGCCGGCGCGGCCGCCGTCGCAATTAGAAAGAGCGCTGCAGATAAGATGGGCCAGAGCGCGCGATACATTGTGGGTCCCCCCGAGGAAAGCAATCAGCCCGCCGCAAGTTAGCGGCGGGCTGATTGTTTCCGAAATAATCTGGCACCGTCCTACTTTCGAGGGGCCCTGCGGCCCGACTATCATCGGCGCTGGCGGGCTTAACTGCCGTGTTCGGGATGGGAACGGGTGGGACCCCGCCGCCATAGGCACCAGAAACTTTATCAAACCTTGGTCCCCGAGCGCGATGGCGAGCCGGAGCTCGAGCCGATCGCGTCGGGAAGCTTTAAATCTGTACAGAGAAGAACTTCCAGGTGCTCTCACGACGGCGTATTTTGTCAAAATTTCCGAGCTATTAGTACCGGTCAGCTCCACGCCTTACGACGCTTCCACCTCCGGCCTATCAACGTGGTAGTCTACCACGACTCTTCACCCTTACGGGATTGAGATCTCATCTTGGAGTCAGTTTCACGCTTATATGCTTTCAGCGTTTATCTGATCCGAACATAGCTACCCGGCTATGCTCCTGGCGGAACAACCGGTTCACCAGAGGTTCGTTCGACCCGGTCCTCTCGTACTAGGGTCCAATCTCCTCAAATCTCCTACGCCCACAGCGGATAGGGACCGAACTGTCTCACGACGTTCTGAACCCAGATCGCGTACCGCTTTAATGGGCGAACAGCCCAACCCTTGGGACCTACTACAGCCCCAGGATGCGACGATCCGACATCGAGGTGCCAAACCTCCCCGTCGA
>DATAPM010000389.1:0-8570 GCA_036265225.1 Vulcanimicrobiaceae bacterium | reverse complement strand
CATCAAGCCCAAGATATCGTAGGCCGCCGCGGCGAGGTCGTCGAGGCCGCTGCGCTCCATCCCCAGTTCGTGCCGGAAGGCCTCGGCTTCGGCCTCCGACAGGCCGGCCAGCTCGGCCTCGATCTTGCCGCTGAGAACGACGGCCCTGCCGCCCTCCTCGCGGGCAATGGCCTCCACCTCGCCCGCCTGCCGCATCGATTCTTCGGAGCGTCCCTCGGCGACGTTGGCGACGTAGATGGCCGGCTTTCCCGTGAGCAGGAACGAGTCGGCGGCAACTTGCGCTTCGAGCGAGTCTGGGGCAAAGCTTCGAGCCGGCTTGGCCTCTTCGAGCGCCGCCGTGAGCCGTCGAGCCGCCTCCAGATACTCGCGCAGCTTAGCATCGGCGCGGGCTTCGCGTTCGAGCTTGGGCACGCGGCGAAGCATCGTCGCCAAATCCGCGAGCGCCAGCTCGATTGCCACGATTTCGTAGTCGCGGCGGGGATCGGGCGCGCCTTCCACGTGCACGACGTCCTCATCGGCAAAACAGCGCAACACCATGGCGATCGCATCGGTCTCACGGATGTGGCTCAAAAACGCATTGCCCAGACCCTGTCCCGAGCTGGCCCCGCGAACCAAACCGGCAATATCGACGAAGCGGACGGTCGCCGGTACGATGCGCTCCGCTTTGGTGAGGCGCTGGAGAACCGGCAAGCGCGCGTCGGGCACGGCCACCTCGCCAACGTTCGGATCGATCGTTGCGAAGGGGTAGTTGGCCGCAAGAGCTTGGGCCGAGCGCGTCAACGCATTAAAGATCGTCGATTTGCCGACGTTGGGCAGACCGACGATGCCGCACGAAAGTGGCATACTCGAGGGCGCCCCGTTCGGCTGCTCGTCCTGCTCGCCCTTGCGCCGGCACTCGCCGCGGTGGCAAGAAAATCTGCCGGAGGCGTCGGATAGGTCTGCATATGCGCCAAATGAAGGTCGACAAACTCGGTATCGACCTCCTGACTCACGATCCCGTGGTCATCCTCAAGGATATGGACGGCTCGCATTATCTACCGATTCTGATCGGGCCGTTCGAGGCCACGGCGATTGCACTGGCGCTGGAGGGGGCTCCCGTGCCCCGGCCGCTTTCGCACGACCTGATGCGCAACATCCTGGACACGCTCAACGCCAATCTCGAGCAGGTCGTCATTCACGACATCAAAGACTCGACGTTCTTCGCTAAGCTCATCGTTCGCGCTAACGGCGAGCTCCAAGAAATTGACGCGCGTCCCTCCGATGGGATCGCGCTTGCGCTGCGCGTCCCGGCGCCGATCTTCGTCTCCGACAAAATCGTGCTCGAGGAAGCCACCGCCGACAAGAAGCCGATCAACGATAACGAAATGGCGCGCTTCAAAAAATTCCTGGACGACTTAAAGCCCTCCGACTTTAATCGCTGACCGCGCAGCAAGGATTCTTGAAGCGATTTATTCTACTGGCCTTACTCTATGGGTGAGAAGTTGCAGGCTGAAATTGGGGTCTTTGGGGGCTCCGGTTTTTATTCGCTCATCGAGGGAGCGAGCGAAGCATGGATCGAGACGCCGTATGGAGCGCCGAGCGATCGCGTCGCGTTGGGTGAGATCGCCGGGCGCCGCGTTGCGTTTTTGCCGCGGCACGGAAAAGATCATCGCTTTCCGCCGCAAGCCATTAACTATCGTGCGAATTTATATGCGATGAAATCGCTGGGCGTGAAGTGGATTATCGGCCCGACGGCGGCCGGTTCGCTGGCGACGCACTTTAAGCCGGGATCGATGGCGGTTTGCGATCAGATCGTGGATCGGACGAGCGGACGGAAAGATACGTTTTACGATGGGCCGATTACGACGCACGTGAGCTTCGCCGACCCTTACTGTCCGACGCTGCGTCCGATTGCGGTCGACGTGCTTCGTTCGCTCGGCGTCGAGACGCACGACGGCGGTACGGTCGTCGTCATTCAGGGGCCGCGGTTCTCCACGCGCTCCGAGTCCAAATGGTTTCAGAGCCAAGGCTGGGAGGTCATTAATATGACGCAATATCCCGAGGCCTACTTGGCGCGCGAGCTGGAGATGTGTTATGCCAACATCTCGCTGATCACCGATTACGATGTCGGACTCGAAGGAATGGAGCCGGTTTCGCATCACGCAGTGCTCGAGGTTTTCAACCGCAACAACGACCGCGTGAAGAACGCGATCGGCAAAATAATCGAGCGGATCCCGGCCGATGCCGACTGTTCGTGCCGCCACGCGCTCGAGGGCGCGCGCTTCTAGGGGCCGCGAGTTTAGCAGATGAAGCTTCGCGTCGATCTGGGGATGTACGTGCGCGCGATACCGCTGCTGGTGCGTAAGCCCTCGATCTTCGTCATCCCACTGCTCGCCGCGGTGCTGGAACTGCTGCTAACGCAGCTCTCTTATCTTTTTACCGATCCGCTCGGAGGCCAGGGCGCCGGACTCTTCGCCATGCTGATTCAGCTGGTCTATCTCTGGGCTTTCGGGATCGCGATCGTCCAAGCCAACAATATCTGGCGCACCGGACGCGGTTCGTTCGATGAAGCGTGGGAGGAAGGGCGCTCGAAGTTCGGCGCAATAGCGCTGGCGGCCATTGGCTTTCAGTTCGTGGTCTGGGCCGCAAGCTTTATCGGCTCGTACCTCGGCGCAGCGGGCTTGGCGCTCGCCGCGATCGCCGCATTTTTCTTGATCTACACGATTCCGTCGGCTGCCATCGGCGGCATCCCCGGAAGCATCGCCATCTCGGCTTCCATTCGCGGCGTACGCGCTCAGCCGATCGCATCGATCGTGCTCGCAGTAGTCTTCTTCGCGATCTGGTACGTCGCGGTGCCCATCGCGCTACCCTACGCCTTGATCCACGTTTCGGCGACGATCGGCAGCTTCGTCACCGCCGGCGTGCGCGCCGTCGCGTTAGCTTATCTTGCCTTCCCGTTTGCCAAACAGTACGACGACGTCGCCTTCAGGGGCTACTTGTAAGCGCCATCCGCACGAGCTCGCTGACGAGCTCGGGCCGAACGTTGGTGCGAGCCAAACGCTGCGCGTCATCCACCTTGCGCAGCAGAGCGGCCGCGGCGCGGCCGCCCAACGGACGCAGACCTCGCAGCTGCTGCTCCCGGTCCACCGAAACGAGAGCTACGCCGTCGAGACCGCTCGCGACGATCCAGTCGCGCACCAATGTCTTGATCGTCTCGAGCCCTTCGTCGAGCGTCTCGCGCGTCGCCCACGAGGCCTGCGGCGAATCGCCGGAAACGCTTTCGAAAAACCAGCGTGCGACCGCCGCCCGCAGCGACTCTTCTTCACCTTCCAGCGCGGCCAGCGCGCGCGTCATGCTGCCGCCGGCCAGCGAAGCGGCGACCTCGGCCTCCTTACCGCGAACGTCCCTCTGCGCGAGGATCTCGCGAATCTCACTTGCGGAAAGGAGCGGAAAGTTGACTTCAATCGTGCGCGAACGGATCGTCGGAAGCAGACGCCCCGGCGCGGCGGTCGTCAGAAAGATCAGCACGCCTTTGGGGGGTTCTTCCAAAATCTTGAGCATCGCGTTGGCCGCTTCGGTCGTGGCAAACGTGACGTCGCCGAGCAGCAGCACGCGCACTCCGCCGCTGTACGATTGCATCGAGAGCTGGCGCACGATGTCCCGCGCCGCCAGCCGTTCCCCTTCGCCGAACCCCGCCGGCGCGTCGGCATCGCCGATCCGCAGGGTCCCTTCATGCTCTAAGAAGTCGGGGTGGTGCGCGCTCTCGCCCTTGAAGAGCAGACACGACGCGCACGTTCCATCGTAGCCGACGACGCCGGTTTTCGGAGCGAGACAAAGGAGCGACTGCGCCAGCCGGCGCGCGAAAGTCTTTTTCCCGACGCCTTGCGGGCCGGTGAAGAGATAGGCGTGTGCGAGGCGTTCGCGCGTCAGTGACTCGAAATAGCGCGAAGGCCCACTCGCCCCGAAGACGTCGAACGAAAGCGCGGTCACGGCTGGGCCGCCCGCAAGCACTCCTCGAGGCCGGCGAATGCGAGTTCGGCCAGAGTATCGGGCGGTAACGTGCCATCGAGCAGGCGATGATGCGCCGAGCCCGCGATCTCCAAAAAGCCGCGCCGTACGCGTTGGTGAAAATCGTCGCCCTCGGCCTCGATGCGATCGGTGCGTTCGCCCCGTTCGCGTAGGCGCGCCCGAGCGACGTCCACGGGAAGGTCGAGTACGAGATTGAGGTCGGCCGACAAGCCACCCGTCGCGGTCGAGCAGACCGCTCGAAGCTGCGCGAGATCGAGGCCGCGGCCGTAGCCCTGATAGGCCAGCGTCGAGTCGATGAAACGATCGCAGATCACGATTCGCCCCGCATCGAGCGCGGGACGCAACACTTCGGCGACGTGCTGCGCGCGCGCGGCGTTGACCAAAAACGCTTCGGCAAGAGGCTCGATCGAGACGGTGCGGTCGAGGAAGATGCGACGTATGGCGTTCCCGGCCGGAGTGCCGCCCGGCTCTCGCGTCAGCAGCACGTCGAATCCCCGCTCGCGCAAACGGCTGCCCAGCGCGGCGACCAGCGTGCTCTTCCCGCTGCCCTCGATGCCTTCGACGGCAACGAGCATCAGTCGAACATCAGACGTCGGCAGTTTTATAGATACGTACGCGGCGGTTCGGTTCGAGCCCGGTGCTGCGCGACTGGAGGCGATAGCGCTCGGCTAACTGATGCTGCATGCGGCGGATGTACGAGGTCTGCGGCGATAGCTCGATCGCCTGGCTCGTCAGCAACACCTGGTAGATCGCTTCCTCGGTCTCGCGCACCGCGATTTCCTCGTTGTCGATCGAACCGAGGTTGAAGACGTCGCGCAGGGCCGCCTGAATTTGCGTCGTCGTGTTCGTCTTGATCGAGTAGATCGGGATGTTATCCGAGGCGATCTGTTTGAGCTTCGGCTGCTCCTTGCGTTCTAGGGTTTTGAGCGTCAGCACGACGTCGGCGTCGTCCCAATTACGGGCGATAGAAGCATTAACGCGAAGGTTGGAAATGGCGCGCTCGATCTTGTTGCGGGAAACGCCGTAGGGGAAGAGAAGCAGCGGCCGCTCGCGTTCCTCGGGCTCGCGCTCGTGATCGTAGCGGTCGGCGAGCCGCGGCATAGACTCGGTATCCGCTTCTTGAACCACGCGCACGGCGCCGCTGGCTTCGCGCTGCCGTATTTCGGGCTGCGGCTGATAGCCGCGCAGCAAAGCGTCGATAACCTCGGCGACGTTCTTGTGGATCGCCAGCCGGTCGCGATCGTGGATCTCGATGACCACGTCGAACGTCGGAGGCGCCTTGCGTTCCAGCACCGTCTTGCGCGTTCCACGGCGGCGGGCCTCTTCGTCGGAGAGCGTTACGGCGCTCACGCCTCCGACCAAGTCGGAGAGCGTGGGGTTCATCAACAGATTTTCCAGCGTCTGCCCGTGCGCCGTGCCGATGAGCGTCACGCCGCGCTCGGCGATCGTGCGCGCGGCCCCGGCCTCGGCCTCGGTGCCGATTTCGTCGATGACGATCACCTCGGGCATGTGATTTTCGACCGCTTCGATCATCACCGCGTGCTGCAGGGTCGGATCGGCGACCTGCATGCGTCGCGCCAGCCCGATTCCCGGGTGCGGAATGTCGCTATCGCCGGCAATTTCGTTCGACGTATCGACGATCACGACGCGCTTGCGCTCTTCTGATAGCACGCGCGCGCACTCGCGCAGCATCGTCGTCTTACCCACGCCGGGACGTCCGAGCAAGCACATAGACTTGCCGCTGCGCAGAACGTCGAGCAAGATGTCGATCGTACCGTAAACGGCGCGCCCGACGCGGCACGTCAAACCGACGATCTTGCCGGTGCGATTGCGAATCGCACTGATGCGGTGGAGGGTCTGCTCGATGCCGGCGCGATTATCGGCGCCGAACGGAGAGATTCGCGAGCAAACGTGGGCGATATCTTCGTGGCTCACCGGGGTTTCGGTAAGATAAATAAAATCGTGCTCGAAACGGGCCTCGGGCGCACGCCCGAGATCGAGCACGACCTCAATGATATCTTCGATGTTGTTGAGCCGGACGAGCGCTTGCCGTATCGCGAGTGGGAAGATGTCGAGGAGCTGTGAGAGTTCCCAAGTTGGGGAGATAGAGTGAACTCTAACGGCCAATACTGATCCTCACTTCCAGTGCCGGTCCCGAGGGAGGCATTTGTCTACGGTTTATCCGGTCCGCGGGGTCACTCCTTCACCACGCGGATGACGCGCAACTCGTCGTCGTAGGGACCTTGAATTCGCACGCCGGCCTTTAACTCGAGGCGCAAGTAATCGATGCTCGCCGGCGTAATCTCTTCGCCCGGCGCGATGACGGGAATGCCGGGCGGATACGGCGTAAGCGTCTCGGCACAGATACGCCCGGCCGATTCGCGAAACTTTACGAACTCCGCATCGGCAAGAAACGCTTCGCGCGGACGCATCCGCATCGGGGGTACCGGCGGAATCGCGAAATTGCCGCGCTTTAAACGCTGTTCCAAAATGCCTGAAGGCGCGAACATGTCGAGCTTGCGGTCGACGTGCGCCATCTCTTGGAAGGCGTTGACGAAACGCTCTGCGGCCTCGGGCCGCGTTCCGATCGTGATTAGCGCCACGACGTTGAAGAGATCGGCCAGCTCGACTTGGATGTTGTAGCGCCGGCGCAAAATCTCCGAGGCTTCATAGCCCGTATAACCCAGGCCGCGCACCGTTACGGTAATCTTGGTGGGATCGACGTCGAAGATGCCGGGGCGTCCGCGCATCTCGTCGCCGAAGCAGTAGATGCCTTCGATCGCATTGAGCCGGCGGCGCATCTGCGAGGCCAGCTCGATGACGCCCCCGAGCAGTGCCTCGCCCTCGGTCGCCATCTGTTTGCGTGCGACGTCGAGCGAGGCGACCATCGGCAAGTTGGGCGATGTCGAGAGGAACATCTTGAGCACGGCCTTGAGCCGGTCGAGGCGTACGCGTTCGCCCTTTTGATGGAGCATCGCGCATTGCGAAAAGGCCGAAAGCATCTTGTGCGTCGAGTTGATGGAAAGGTCGGCTCCGGCCGCCGTCGCCGAGAGCGGCAGGTCCGGGTGGAAGTGAAAGTGCGGCCCCCATGCTTCGTCGACCAGTAAGGGTTTGCCGGCGGCGTGCACGATGCGCTCGATCGCCGCGAGATCGGCGGCGACGCCGTAGTACGTCGGCGAGACGATGTAGACGGCGGCGACTTCGGGATTCTCCTGGAGCGTTCGCGCTACCGTCTCCGGCGTGACGCAATGATCCATGCGCAGCTCCCGGTCTACCTCCGGAAGCATGTAGATGGGCTCCGCACCGCTCATCACCAAGCCGCCGAGCATCGACTTGTGAGAGTTGCGCGGCACCGCGATTTTATCGCCGGGATTCACGGCGGTCATCATCATGCACTGATTGCCGCTGGTCGAACCGTTGATTAAAAAGAAGCTGTTGTCGGCCCCCCATGCCTCGGCCGCAAGAAGCTGCGCCTCTTTGATCGCTTCGGTGGGCTGCAGCAGGTCGTCGATGCCGGGCATCGGTGTGAGATCGATCGCGCAGATATTGTCGCCGACGAACTCGCGGAAGGCGAGATCCATGCCGTGCCCCTGAATATGACCGGGGGTATGAAACGGTATCACCCCCGCGTCGACGTATTCGAGCAGCGCTTGAAAGTACGGCGTCCTATGCTGGTCCAATGCAACCCGCAGAATGCGCTTTCGGTAAAGAGCTTCCTTCGCGTTCCCGCGAAGGAGCGGACATGGGCTGGCTGACCGGCATTCCAGCGCTCGTCGCGCTGCCGCTCTTCGCCATCGTACCCGCGGCCGTTGCGATTGCCGCGCACGCGTGGTTTCGCCACCGCGTGCCGCCCGAACGGCTCGACGACCACGACGTCGCCGGCTATCTCGTCGCCGTCGTGGGCGTGCTCTACTCGGTAGTGCTCGGTTTTTTGGTCGGCACCGTGTGGACCGGCTTTTCGGCGGCGCAGCAGACTGCGGACACCGAAGCCGGAGCGGTCGCCGACGCGTTCAACTACGCCGCTCGGCTCCCGAGACGGGAACGCAGGATCATCCAGCGGCTGGTGGCACGCTACGCCGTCGTAGTGCGCGACGACGAGTGGTCGTACGCGCGCCGAGGCGTCGAGGATCCCGAGGCCAACCGGATCCTCGGCGAGGCCGTCACCTATACGACCGCGATCTCGCCGGAGGCTACGCGCAAAGACTCCGGCAAACTGCTTATGGAGGCGAGCATCCAGAGCCAGCTGCTGGCGAGCTTGCGCGACGTCGGCGACGCTCGCCGGCTGCGAATCGTGCAGGCGCAGAGCCGCCTGCCGAACGGCATGCTCGAGGCGCTCGTGCTTGGCGGCCTGATGGTGATCTGCTTCGTCTTCTTCTTTGGCATGCGCAGCTTCTCGCGCCAGATGGCAATCACGGGACTGGTCGCGGGATCGATCGGCCTCTTTTTAGGACTAGCACTGGAACTCAGCACGCCCTACTCCGGAGCGATGCACATTTCGACCGACGCGTGGACCTTCGTGATCGACAACAACCACCTGCGCGACTTCGCGAAGTAAATTAGAT
>DATAPM010000388.1:0-10288 GCA_036265225.1 Vulcanimicrobiaceae bacterium | reverse complement strand
CCTTCTGCATGAAGCACTTCCAGCCGACGGTCGTTTCGCCCCACGGAGCCAACATGACGTTTGGGTCGTTCTTGAAGGTAGCGGCCATGCTCGCCCACATGGCGGGCGAGTGATCTCGATCCGGCGCGCCGGGCTGATAGGTCGCCCGATAGCTTCCCGGCGCGGCCCACATCAGCGAGATCTCCGCATACATTCCGTACTGGTGGAGCAGGTTGACGTAGTTCACGATTGCACTGATATAGTTCTGGCCGGCGTACTGCGGGTCTATTCCATTGATGTTGAGCCAACAGTCCTCGTTGAGCGGAACGCGCACCACGTTGACGTTCCAGGTTGCCATGGCTTGCACCGAAGCCGCGTCGTTGGGCCCGTCGAAGATACCCCAGCCCTGCACGCAAGCATACTCGGTGCCCGATCGATTGATCCCGTGCAAGTGCACGAGGCCGTTATTCCCGTCGATGAGACGGTTGCCCGAAACCCGCAATCCGCTCAGCGCCCTGCGCGCTTGGTGCGAAGGCGGCAGCGAAGGGTGCAAAGGTATCGTTCCGCCGGCCGACGTTGCCGAACAACCGGCCGTAACCAGCAGGGCCACGAGCAACCCCTGCGCTCGATGCGTCATGAAAGAGTATTCCGACCCCAACGCCCATGTTACTTGCGCCGCCGTCGAGAAGCTTTGACGATGAGCCGGAAGTACCGCTACGGCGAGATGACGTGGCCCGAGGTCAAGGCCGCCGCCGCCGGCCCTTGCGTCGCGCTCGTGCCCATTGCCACGTTGGAGGATCACGGACGCCATCTGCCCATCGATACCGATTTGCTGCTCTGCGTCAGCGTCTGCGAGCTCGCGGCATCGCGCGCGCCGGACCGCACCGTCGTCGTACCGCCGATCAATCACGGCTATAGCCCGCACCACATGGACTTCCCGGGAGCGCTGACGATCGGCGCACACACCCTAATCGACTACGGTCTCGACGTTTGTAAGAGCCTGGCTCACCACGGCTTCTATCGAATTCTCATCGTCAACGGACACGGCAGTAATACCCCGTTCGCCGACATCATCGCCCGGCTCACCGTCGTTCAAACCGGTGCGCTCGCTGCCGCGGTAAATTACTGGTCCGCGCCCGGCGTTCGCGAGGTGGCCGAAGGACTTCGCGAATCCGAAGCCATCGGCGGCATGAACCACGCCTGCGAGTTCGAGACGTCGCTCTACTTGGCGCTGCGCCCCGAGCTTGTCGACATGCAGCAGGCGGTGCGCGAAATCGGACATCGTCCGAGCAAAAACTACTGGACCGATCTCGTCGCCGGCGACGGACCCCTAGCGATGATGGAGTATTGGAGCCAACTCAGCGAGAGCGGCGTGATGGGCGATCCGACAAAGGCAACCGCCGAAAAAGGGCGCGCGCTACTCGGTGCCGCGGCTAACGGTATCGTCGACCTCGTCGATGAGATGTTGGCGCGCGAGAGGGCTCCCCGTAAAGAGCATCACTAAGCGGCCCGGCGCGCCGGCGCCCGTTGCCCGTGCCTGCGGCCACATCCAGGCGGCGACGCCGCCTAGCACCGGAATCGCCAGACGTTGAAATGAAGTTGACGCCCGAAGACGTAGAACGGTGCGATCGCGTATGCCGCGACGATTGCCGCCAGGCCGTAATCCCGCGCGTGCGGACTCGCTGCGACGTCGATCGTCGGAACGATGCTGGCTGCCTTCAGGCGCGAAACCCGCGGCCCAGGCGACCACTCCCGGCGCTCCGATGCGCGTCAGCAGGGTCGGGATGCTCATGGCCAGGTCGGAATTGAGTGCGACGTCGCTGCGATAGAGCGCGCTCAACGGCCGCAGGTACGAAACCGGCCACAACCAATCAGCGACGGACAGAGCGCTCAGGAGATACCACCCGGCCGCCGACGCGGCGCCCATGCCAGCGCCATAGAGAACGCAATCCCGAACGAGACGCCGTAACACCGCGCCGCCAAATCGGCCGCAACGGCGGTCAACATTACGAGGACAACGACGAATGCGAAGTGCCCAGCCGCCTGCGAGAGCTGGGCGAAGGGCCACAAGAACCATGCCGCTCCCGGTTGCCGGCGGTAGCGCCCGCAGCGTAAAAGATCTTTGTGGTCAATGCCGTTGCCGCGAACGTCTACGGCGCCGACGACGATCCACGCCAGCACGAGCAGGACCCCGCCGATGGTAAGCCGCTCGCGCCAGGGTTGCCTCACCGGACTACTATAGCACCGGGAATTCGCGGCGTGGTATACTAGCGGGCGACGTGACCCCTTCCGACTTGCCGCTGCGGCTATCGCGCGACCGGATCTGGCTTTACGCCCTCGTCGCAGCGGTCTTTTCATCGTTGCCGTACATCATCGTGCCCGCGCGCTTTGCGGAGATGGCGACCAAAAACGACTTCGCCAACTATTGGTCGGCCGGAGCTACCGCCGGAACGCCGGCGCTGACCGATCCGAGCCGCCACGCGCAATGGCAGAACGCTCATAACCTTGCGGTGCAGCCTTTCGTCTATCCACCGGCCTTTGCATGGGCCTACGCGCCGTTCTCGCATCTCCCGCCGCTGCAAGCGATGTACCTAGAACAGCTGGTAATGATCGCACTCTTTGTCGCTGCCGCGCTATTGATCGCACGAATCTACGCGTTCAAACCGTGGTTTGCGATTGCCGCCGTCTTCGCGTGGGGCCCAACCCTCGCCACGATCGAGGACGGGCAAAATACCGGCCTGTCGCTGGTGCTGGCATTAGCGGCGACGCTGGCGTTGGTGCGGCGGCGCGACCTTCTGGCCGGGCTCGCCGTAGGGTTGCTGCTTTATAAGCCGACCGATGCGTTTGCCTTAGTCGTTCTTCTCGCGCTGCGGCGCGAATGGCGCGGGCTGGCCGTTACCGCATGCTGCGGCGCAGGATGGTACGCCGCTAGCGCGGTTGCATCGGGTGGAGACTGGGGTTGGCCGATGCAATACGCCGCAACCATCGGCACGTGGTATGCAGTGCACTCGGCCGGCGCGCAGCACGGTATCTTGGTCTTCACAATTCCTACGATTCTGCTATCGTTCGGAGTATCGCAAACAATTGCGTTTGGCGCGGCCGGATTGGTTTTTTTACTCGCACTGCCGCTGCTGGCTCGAGCGTCCGCTCTCGAAGCGGCGAGCATGGCGACGTTCGTCGGACTGACGACCGCCGTACACGCCTGGAACTACTCGGCCGCGATGGCGCTCCCGGCGCTCTGCTTTGCGATGACGTCGCTGCGCGAACCATGGCGCACGCGACTCGTGTTGCCCGCCTACATCGGCGCGGCGATCGGCTCGGCGACGATCTATGGAGGTCCGTTCCTTGCCGTCATCTGCATCGGCGGAACGATCGGATGGATGATCGCGCGTTACGCGGCGGGCGCACCGGCGCTTACGTTTGAACGCAGGCCGCCCATGTCAGCTCGTTGAGCCCGTTGCTGAACGTCCACCAACCCTTGTAACCATGCTGGCCGGGGCCCGAGCCGATCCCGGGATGCTGCTGGGCCGGCGGTCCGGGCCACGCATTGTTACCCATCGCGCCCCCGATAACCGTGTAGCCGTCGCCGCACCCGGCGTAAACGGTTTTCGGCTTCTGGCTTTTGTTCCACGCGTGTCTGATAAGGACGCCGAGCCGGTTTCGCGCGCACGACGCGTATGCCGTACCCCCGCCCGTCACCCAATAGGTATTGGTACGCGGGTCGAACCATGACGCGGTGACCGTACCGCTGCCATAGCCGGTAATCAACATCTCGCCGCCGTGGCACTGGGCTCCGGCGATGCCGTTCACCGGCCCGTTCGAACGCCAAACAAAATTGGCGCCGACGCGCCCGCGCAGGACGCAGGTGGCAAAGGCTTCGGCGCTCGCGTTCGAATTCGGCTTGACCACCCAGCCGTCGACGTTGGTGTCGGCGTATCCCGTTCCGACGGAACTTCCGTCATTGCTGCTCGAACCGCCGGCGACGACTTTATAGTGTTGCGGACATTGAGCGATGGCGCTCTTCCCCTTCGAGCCCCACGCGACGATGCGCTTGAAGTCCGAAATCGTTACGGTCTCGTTGCGCGCAGAGATGCCCGGCAGCGCGGAGTTGATCGGTGATGTGGTGCACGCTTCAAGAAAAAGAAGCGCTACAGCAAGAGCGGTACGCATGGCTTAGCCTACCACGACTCGCCGTCGTACCGCAAGGTTGCTTCCGAGATACGCCGCACGCCCGCCGTCAGAGAATGCTCTTTGAGCGTTCCATCGTGCATCAGATGACGCACTTCGGCACCGTGCAGCAGCACGAGTGCGTCGGCGATGAGGCGCCGATGGCAGCGCCACCAGAGCGTTTCCGAACACATGATCGCGAGATCTTGCGCAGCGGCATCGCGTATTAGGCCCGTTAACGCGTTAACAAAGTCCTCGGTCTCCATGTAGTCGGCATAACCGCGAAAGGAAGGGTGGCGCAGGGAAACGTTGAGACTCTGGGGCCGGGGTTTGCGAAATCCGCCGAGCGCGGGGCGCCAATCGTAGCTCGCACCGGCTAAATCCGGAATCCACGCATCCATGCGTTCTTTCCAAAAGTGCGGGTGCGCGCGGCTGCGAGGAACGCTGCGGACATCGGCAATACGTTCGATATGGGCGCCGCGAACGAGTGCCGCGAAGCCGGCAGCGTCGAGCGTTCCGTGTCCGATGGTGAGGACGCGGCTTATTTCGCGACCGCGCTCACTTGATCGGCCGTTACCGGCGTCGCCGAATTGCCCCACGACCTTCTAATGTAGGTGATCGCCGCTGCTATCTCGGCGTCGGAGATCTGCGCGTTCCAGGCCGGCATCATGCCGGAGTATTGTTTGCCGGCGACCTGCAACGGCCCCGAAAGGCCGTACTTGACGATGTGGATTACCTTTGACGGGTCGCCGGTCACCACCGGGTTGCCGGCCAGCGGCGGAAACGCGCCCGGAGACCCCTCCCCGTCGATCTGATGACAGCTCGCGCAGTCGGCCGCGAACACGCTCGCACCGGACGGCACGTGCGCTGCGGCACTCGACGCCCCGGCAGACGACGAACCATTCGAGCTTTTCGTGCACCCCCACAGCGCTGCGGCGACGGAGCAGCAAAGCAAAAAGTGCTTAAATCTTGCGGCTGTCATAGGCCCAGTGGAGTAGGGCTTGGCGCTGCCGGGGGCGACAGCGCAAATCGCCCCTCGCGCAGTTCTTGCCGATCGCCGCAGCGTGCCGCCGAATCGCGCGCCAACGTTTGATTTGACGTGCGTCGTCGTCGCTGCGGCGGCCCATGTAATAGCGGCAGTACCATTGGAACCAGCCGCGCGGATCTTGGGGGTGAATCCAGCCTTTGCTGCGCCAAAGACGCAGCGGCTGCGAGGCGTTGACGCCGAAATAGTTGAGCGAGGCGTCGTGCCGCCGCGCGCAGAGCTTTGCTCGTGCGAACCACGTCGCCGGAAACTCGCGCCGGCAGTCGGTCATGTACTTTCCCCCGAAGACGCCGAGCGCGAGCATCCGCGCCGGCGTCAACTCGGGGTTAAACTCGCGGACGAAGTTTCGGCCGGGGAGCTCCGTCCGGTAATAGACGTACCGGCGCTGCATCCGGTCGTTGACCACGACGCGCTTAGCGCGCGTAACAGCCGTCGAGGAAACTCCACAGCGCGTCGCACGCTTCTCGCGTGGCGGCCAGAACCTCGGCCTTTTTCTCGGGCGTATCTGCGGCGCGCTCGATCAAGCCCCATTCGGCGCCTGAGTGGATCACGTCGGCCTCTTCGTGAACCGTGAAGAACTCGTAGCTGGCCGGATCGTTCATCCCGTAGAAGCGTTGCAGGCCGGCAACCTTGACCGCGGCGATCGCCGGTACTTGCGACTCGAACGCGTGAAGCGCGGCCAGTCCGGCATAATAAGGGCGATTGCGGCAGAGATCGCGGAAGGTCTCGATGAGCGTGCGGGTGGCTGGGAGCGGCTCCGTCGCCGCGAGGTCGTCCTCAGTAAGACCGAGAGCGGCCGCAAAGCGCTTCCAGAGTGCCGGGTGGTTTTGCGGCCCCATTTCTTCGTCGACGAGGTTCTGCAGAATCGTCTGGCGTGGGCCGAGGTCGCTGCGGCCGTCGCTCGCAAAGTGCGGCGTGTTGGAGTGAACGGCGCTCAGATAAGTCGGCTCGGCCAGCACGTGGTGCAGGTATTGACCCGCGTACTGCTTGAGTTGCTCGATCGAAAGCTTCCCCTCGGTCCAAGCCACGTAGAACGGATGGGTCAACAGGTGGCGCTCGTCGATGACGTCGTGCACTTGCGCTGCGAACGTTTTTTCTGCAATAATTTCCATGGGCGGCGGATTTACGCGCTGGCGGCGCAACTCCTTGGGGCCGCCTGCATCAACGAAGCATCAAATTCGCATCGCCTGAGAAACACGCGCGGCAGTGCGATGTAGACTCCAATTACGTGCGGTATTTGTTCATCGTCTGCGTCCTCGTGTGTGCGTGGATCCTGGTGGGGGCCCCAGCGATGGCTTCGGTTTCGCAGGGCTTCACTTTCACGGTGGCCCGCGCGCCGCATCCGCTCCCCCTCGACCCCACGCTGGCCGACCCGGGATGGGCGGCCGGCCGTGTGCCGGCCGGCAACGGCCCATGGATCAATGTCACGACGCGCTCCCCTGCGACGTACGCCACGACCGCCTACGTCCTCTACGACGACCGCAATCTCTACATCGGCTTCAAGGCCGAGCAGGCGGGCACGCCGATCACGGCCTCTCAGAGCACCAACGACGTCGGCTTCGGACTCGACGACTTCGCCGGAATCGGCGTCGACACGAGCGGCTCGGGAAGCCAAGCCTATTATTTTGAGACCACTCCGCGCGGGATACGTTATCAGCAAGCCAACGAGAACGTACGTTTTCGGCCGCGCTGGAGCGCCGCCGGCCGGATCGATGGGGGTACTTGGAGCGCGGTGATGATCGTACCCCTCGACGTATTGCGCGTTCCGCGTGGCGGCCCGCAGCTGTGGCGCTTCCAACTCGTGCGCGGCATCGCCGCGCGCGGCGAGCATCTCTCTTGGGTCTGGGATACCATTATGGGGGACTCACCTTCGGGAACGTGGCCGACCTTCGCCGACACGCGTTTCTGGGCCGGCGGTCAACTCGTCTTGGCCGCATCGGCCGCAGCGAAGCCAAAACCGCGCGCCGATATCTACGGTTTGGCCAGCATCGGCCAAGATCGCAACCTCTTCCAGCAGGCCAACGGCACGTTCTTACCGATGAACGTGCGCTCGTTCGGCGGCGACGTGAGCTATCCGATCACGCCCACGGTTCGGTTCGTCGGCACGCTCAACCCGGACTTCTCCAACGTGGAAATCGATCAGCAAACCATCGTGCCCCAGGAGTTCCAGCGGCAGCTCATCGAGTACCGGCCCTTCTTCGCGCAGGGCGCCAATTTCATCAACGCCAGCACGCCCCCGCGTACGCCCACCGGCAGCTATACTACCGCGAACAACCTGGTCTTTTACTCGCCTTCGGTTGGCCCGTTCGACAGCGGAGCCAAAGTGGAAGGAACCTGGGGCGATCAGAGTTTCGGCGCGCTGACCTTCCACGGCTACGACGAGACGTCGAACAACACGTTCAGCGATCAAGCCTACGGATTTCAGCACACCGTCCCCGGCGGCTCTTTCATTTACTGGAGCGACGGCGTCATTGCCGACCACAGCATCTCGGGATCGGATACGACGTTCGAAAACGGAATGGAGGCCCGCGACTCAAAGAACGGCATGATCTATTTCGCCGACTACTCGTTCGAGAGCGGCTCGTGGGTGCCGCAGGGGCACGCCGACTACTCGCAGTTCTTCGTCGACCGTCATAAGGACAATCTGGAGTTTAACCTCGGCTATCTCGACGTCTCGCCGAACTACGACCCGATCGACGGCTACACCGCAAACTCCGATATTCGCGGCCCACAGTTCTACTTCAACTTCAACGGCGCATCACCGGCGATAAAGAACTATGGGGGATTCATCGGGCTCGACCGCTACCTCGACGATTCGGGCGCGGTGCACCAAGCCGATACGCAGATCTTCTTCAATGCGACGTTCGAGAATCAGTTCTCGATCAACGGCATCGGCGAAGCGGTCGGGCAACTGCGTAGCTACTCGATTCCGCAGGGGCCCGGCTGCAGCGGGCCGATTCTCTTCGTCTCGTCGTTCACCGGTTACCCCTGCTATCTCGACGGTTTCACGCAACCGTTCAATCTCTATCAGATTCCGATCGGCTACCGCGACGGCACGCCGTCGCCCGTCGACGCGAGCTACTCGTGGGGACCGTTCGGCGACAACTACGTGCATTTGTTCACGCTTTCGACGAGCCGCCAGCTGACGCGACGATTGAGCTTGGGGTTGGAGTACGACGGGACCTACGAGCGCGCTTTCTCCGACGGCGTGCTCGATTCGCAGTGGCTGCGCCGCGTTTCTCTGGGCTATAACATCAGCAGCGAGAGCGCCCTAACCTTCGAGCTTCGCGACATCAACGGCTACGGCGGCTTCGCAACGCAGATCGGCAATAACCTTGCCGTGGCCTTCCATCAGCGCTTTTCGAGCGGCAACGAACTCTACGTGAACTTCGGCAGCCCCGCCGCAGGCGCGACCCTCAATCGTCTGATCGTGAAGTTCGTCCTCCATGCGGGTGCCGACGCCGGAACCTAACACGCTTCCAAGCCCTCGCCCCTGGCGGATGCACGGCGCCCTTGAAAGAAACCAGGGCGCATGCATCTCGGCGAGGAGTTTCGCGCTATTGCCGATGCCATGCCGCAGCTTGTTTGGACGGCACGGCCCGACGGCGCCATCGAATACTTCAACCGGCGCTGGATCGACTACACCGGCGTAGACCTCGACGAGCTCAAGAGCCGGGGCGAGGACGTGGGGGTACTCCACCCCGACGACGTAGCGGAGACGTGGCGACGATGGAGGGCCGTGCTCGAATCCAAAGAGCCTTACGAACAGGAGTACCGCCTCTGCGCCATCGACGGCAGCTATCGCTGGTTTCTCTCGCGCGCGGTACCGATCTTCGACGATAAGGGAAGCCTGGTTCGATGGATCGGAACGGCCACCG
Source organism: Vulcanimicrobiaceae bacterium (assembly GCA_036265225.1). Lineage (GTDB taxonomy): Bacteria > Vulcanimicrobiota > Vulcanimicrobiia > Vulcanimicrobiales > Vulcanimicrobiaceae > Cybelea. Next base: position 1,219 of record DATAPM010000388.1, on the reverse strand, counting down.
ACATCGACGAGCAGCAGCGAGCGCGAGAGAGCATGAAGTTCATGGTCGAGGTCGGCAACGCGCTCTCGGCGACGCTCGACGTCGACACGATATGCGATTCCCTCGCCCGAATGGCGATTGGCCACTTCGCCGACTGGTGCTTCGTCACGCTCGCTCGCGACGGATCGGTGACCACGCCGGTCATCGCCCATCGTAACGAAGACCTTCGGCATAACGTCGAGACCTATCGCGACCGCTACCCGGTCTGCCTGGGAGAGGCGCTGGCGCGCGCCGTCGAGCGCGACGAATCGCTGCTCTTGGAGCGCGTCCCCCCCGAGCTGGTCGATGCAGCGGCGCCCGACGAAGAGAGCCGCCGCGTGCTGCGCACCCTGCGAATCCATTCTCTCATGGTGGTGCCGCTCGCCGCGCCGGACGGCATGATTTACGGCGCCATGACGATGGTCTCATCCGAGTCGGGCCGCAAGTACGACCGCTCCGATCTCACGGTTGCCAAGGCCGTGGCCGGTCGGGCCGCAATGGCGATTCAGAACGCCAACGTCTTCGAGAGTCAGAAGCGGGCAGCCGAACAGATGCGTTTGAGCGGACGGGTCAACGCCATGCTTTTTGAGTCGGCCGACCCTTGGCAAACGATGGAACGCGTGGCCGAGATCGTCGCCACCGAAATCGCCGATGCGTGCGCCGTATTGCGCCTCCGCGGCGACACGGTGCGGACCGAGATCATCGCGCATCGCGACCCGGCCGCTAACGCTGCGATCGCCGGACTGCGCGGCCGGCGCACGTTGCGCCTCAACGCCGAGCTCGAGCTCGCCAATCAGCTCAAGGCGCGCCGGACGATCGTGCTGGCCGACCGCGAGGCCGCCCATATGAAAGAGCGAGTCTGGCCATATCTCGCCGCCGAGCTGGATGCGCTCGATTCTAAAGCGAGCGTCATCGTCCCGTGGCAAGCCGGATCGTCGACGTACGGAGCGCTGGTCGCGCACTACTCGACCGAAGAGTTCGATCCGCGCGACATCCCGCTGTTGGAAGAGATCGCCGCACGCGCCTCGGTCGCCATCGAACACGCGGAAACGCTCGAGCGCGAGCGGCGCATCGCCACGACGCTGCAGCAAGCGTCGCTGCCGTCGCTCATACCGCAGCCTCAGGGACTACGCTTCGACGCGGTCTACGCTCCCGCCGGCGACGAAGCGGAAGTCGGCGGCGATTGGTACGACGCAATCGA
>DATAPM010000387.1:0-9280 GCA_036265225.1 Vulcanimicrobiaceae bacterium | reverse complement strand
CCGACCAGATCCTTGGCTTCGGCGTATGGGCCGTCGGTAACCGGCCCACCCTTGCTGGTCACGACCTTGCCTTCGTCTTCGAGGGGCTGGCCGCCGTCTTTGAGATTGCCGCTGGCGCCGAGATCCTTGAACCAATTCATCCATTTCTGCATGATTTGCTCGCCCTCTTCGGGGCTGTTGCCCCGCTGGCCGCCACGATAAAGGAAGAGATATTCTGCCATGTTTTTGTCTCCTGTGAGCGTGTTGATGCCCCATAGACGTTCGAGCGGCCGCGTTCCGGACAATTTTTACGCGGTTATGTGCCGGTATCCAAGCGGAGCAAGCGGTAGACGCCCATCGAGACGAGCCAGCTGGCGATAAAGAGGCCGACGATCACGAAGCCCAACGTTCCGAAGTTTTCATTGACCGCTTTGACGGCGTCCCAGACCGCTCCGCGCAACTGCAGCTGGCTGGCGATTACGCTGGTCGCTTCGATGCAGCCGACGATCAGCGCAACCAGCACCGATACCAGCGTGACCACCAGATTGTAGTAAAGCTTGCGCATCGGCTTGATGAAGGCCCAGCCGTATGCTCCCACCATAACGATGCCGTCGGCGGTGTCGATCAGCGCCATGCCCGCGGTAAAGAGCAGTGGGAAGATCAGGATGGCGAAGACCGGGAGGCCTTTGCCGGCCTCGACCGCAGCGATGCCGAGCAGAGCGACCTCGGTGGCAGTGTCGAATCCGAGACCGAAGAGGAGGCCGACCGGATACATCTTCCAACTGCGGTCGACGACGCGCAACAACGGTCTAAAAATTCTTCCCAGCAGGCCGCGCCGGTCGAACATCTCGTCGAGCGCGTCGTCGGCCGGCGCGTCTCCACGCCGTGCCCGGTTGAACGCTGCGAAGATCTCGAGCAGCACCACCAGATTGATTGCCGCGACGAGCAAGAGAAAGAACGCTGAGACCGAGGAGCCGACGAGTGCGCCGAGGCGCTGCAGTGAGGGCAGGTGGTCCTTGACGACCGTCGCCGAGACGGCGATGGCGAGCGAGAGCGCGACGACCACCGTCGAGTGACCGAGCGAAAAGAAGAATCCCACGCCGATGGGGCGCCGCCGTTCCTGCACGAGCTTCCGGGTGACGTTATCGATAGCGCAAATGTGATCGGCATCGACGGCGTGGCGGAGACCGAAGCTGAAAGCTAGCAGCGCCGTTCCGAGCAGAACCGGGTGCGACCAAAACGTGCCGAGCGCGAGCAGCCACGCCGCCGCGTTAAGGGCGATGAGAAAGCCGACGAGGCCAAACGCGCGCGCGCGCATCGCTATCCGCCCAACGTCGCGAGCATGCGCCGTGCGTCGGCGCCATAGAACGGATGAAAGCCCTGGCCGGTCGACAAGATGGCGCGCAGGCGATAGCGCGCTTCGGCCGAGTGGCCGGTGTGTGCTGCGATGACGGCAGCGTGATATTGTATCTCGGGATCTTGCGTTTCGTGGCGCGTCGCGCGCATCGCGTAGTTGCGAGCCTGCGGCCAGCGGTTCAATGCGGCGAGCACCCATGCCATAGTATCGTCGGCATAGACTTCGTCGCCGCGTTTAGCGAGATCGGACTTCGCCGCGCGCAGCGCATCGTCGAGATGCTCGCGATGTTCGGCGTAGTACGTTGCGAGCAAACGATCGTTCACGCCTTGCACGTTGAACAGGCGCTGCTCGGCGCGGATCAGGTCGTCGGTGCGTCGCGCCCCGGCCGCGTCGCCCATCGCGCGCTGCGCGTCAGCTTCGTAGCCGAGCGCCTGCGGCAGCGGATAGAGCTCGGCGCTGCGCTTGGCCGACTCGAGCGCGTGCGGCCAGTCGCCGCGCGCGCGATAAAATTTTGCTTGAAAAAGCAGCGCCATCGCGTTGTCGGGATAGTCGCGCAGCGCTTCTCCGAACTGTGCTGCCGCCGCATCTTCCTCTCCCGCTTCGAAGGCAAGCTGGGCGTCGCGCAGGTGATACCACGAGCGAGTATACGCCGGCACCGTCACCGAAGCGTCGATCAGCGCGGTGGCCCGCGACATCTGCACGCGCGCGCCGGCTAAGTTCCCGGTGAGCTCGTCGTAGCGAGCTCGGATCGAGATCCACGTTGGGTTGGGGTCGCGGTCGTGAGGCGACGCCAGGATTCGCCCGGCCTGCTCGTAGCGTCCCACTTCCATCAGAATCGAGGCACTCTGCGCGCGAGCGCCGTCGTCGAAAGGCGCTGCCGCAGCGGCGGCGCGCTCTTCGGAGAGCGCCGAATTGAAGCGATGCAGCGCGAGGTCGCTGGAGGCAAGCACGTTGAGCGCCCCAACGTTGCGATACGGCTGGAGTCGCAGCGACCGCCGCGCCATCGCGATGGCGCGCGCCACGTCGTTGAAGTCGCCGTTCTCGCGAAATCGTTGCAGATACTCGCCGGCTAGAACGCGACGCGTGATCTGGTCTCCGGGATCGATACGAGCCTGCGCCTCGTAAAAGGCGACGGCCGCATTACGTTGCCGGTAGTCGGTCGAAACGGGGGCCCGCACCGCGCTTGCGGCCGCGCCGTGCGCGATGGATGCCAGCCACGCCGCCCCGATGGCGATTGCCGCCGCGAGGGCGGCAATCGCTCCAGGCGCTCTCACGATTAGAGCGGGGCCTGGATGTACGGGAACGTCTTGTTGTTCGATTTATCGTACGCGACGTTGTCCGTAGTGAGGCAAGGGAGTTCCTTATGATCGTCGGGGATCAGGCCTAACGCCGACAGCGTATTGCCGAAGATTGCGCCGAGCGATATGTCGATGATGTCGTCGTTGAGGCCACGCCCGCCGAACTTGCTGCCGGTCGCGCCGCCCGTCTCGTAGCCGAGATAGGAGGCGCTGGTCGTGTTCTGGGAGAGATCCACCTTCATCACGTTGGGATAGAGCACGGCTTGCAGCGTCTGCGCGGTAGTCTGATCGCGAAACGCCGCGGCGAACGACTCGATCTCACCCTGCAAAACAGGATCGTTATAAGGCTCCGAGCGATTCGTTTTATTATGATCTTCGAACATCTCGAAGGCTTCCTTGACGGCCGGGCGGGAGAGCAGCTCGATCTGCTTGTAGGCCGCGTGGTCGGCCGGCCGGGCAAAAGGCAGTTGCGCGCCCGCCGGGTTGGTATTGGCGATCGAACCGTTCGCGCTGCAGCCCCCGACGATGGCGCCGGCGAGCGCGAGCCCGATGAGACCGATCGTGTAACGTAGTTTCATGTTCAAAGCTCCTATTGGATCCGGCCGGCTGAAGCAGCCGTCGTAGCCCAGAGTGCGATGACTCCCGGCGATCCGGTCGTGGGCGCCAGCATTTTCTTGGGCATCTCAATGACGACCGAGATGACGTCGTACGGCGCCAGATAGTCGTGCGGCTTGTTGATCGCGCAGTGGTTCGAACCGGCATTGCCGTAGTCGACGCCGTTGAGGTAAATCGGTTGGTTCTTCGAGGCGAAGCGGAATGACGTCGCTTTTGCCGGCGGCGTGTGCGGGTGATTCATGTAGTTGCGATCCGGAACGATCTTGAAGAACTGGGCGAGATCAAAATAGAACGGATCGCGCCGCGGTCCGACAAAGACCTTGATGCCGTCATTGAGCGTGGTGACGGAGCCGAACGGGAAGGTGCCGGTCTTACCGATCAGCGTGTTGGTCGTTCCGACTTCGTTGGGCGCCGCTGGCCCGTAGAGCGATATCTGCTGATTCGTTCCAGCCGAATCGGCGGTGAACTGCAGGACCGTATCTTCCTGGAACGAGTTCGAAGGCACGCCTTTAGTAGCGACTTTGAACTGGTAGAGAAGATTGGGATCGAGTGCGATGCCGCCGGTCATTCCAGCTGGAATAAGGGGGCGGACGTCCATAGCCAGCACGACGCGCGACGCGTCGTGCGGATTAGGGAAGGCGTAGACGTCGGTGATGTCCGCAAGCAGATTCTTGACGACGGTCGGTGAGTCTTGATGATCGGATCCCCGCGCCGCTCTAAACGAAAAGAGCGAAACCGAGAACGCGAGCACGAAGATCGCCGCCATCATTCCGACGGAGCGTAGCGTTTTCATGTGGTCTCCTTGATGGCGAGTGTGCGGTGCGCGAACCGCATTGAGAGAAGCGCTGGGAACACGGCAACGACGATAATAGCGAGCGCGGCCGATAGAATCGCGACCGGCTCGGAGATGCGAATGCCTTGCGCGACGAGCCCCTGAGCGAGCACGGTGGCGCCGATGATCGAGATGACTGCGGCAGTGACGAACGGCGCCACGCGAGCGACACCGGCAAAGAGGGTACGGCGCCCGAGCCATGCGGCGCCGCGAACGACGGCCAGTCCCAGCCCGCTCAATACTGTGGCCAGACCGAGACTGAAGACGACGATCAACAGCAGCCCGTAACCGGCACGATGCAAGTGCAGCGCCGTCAACAGAACGACAATCGCTGCCGGGCAAGGCGCGATGCCGCCGCTCATGGCCGCAACGACCGCGCTGCGAAAGTGCAGGGGTGCCGCTCCGGGGATCGCATGCGAATGCCCGTCACCGTGCTGGTGGTCGTGCGCGTGTTCCAGGCCGTGGGCGTGAGCCCGGCGTGGTGGCGCTCGTGTGCCGCGCGCGCAACGGCTGCCGTCAGGCTGCGCGCGCCGATAGACGCCACGGCAACGCCCGAGAGCAACGTGATCCACGCGAAGAGCCGTTCCGTAGCGAAGCCCGTCGCGAAGGTGAGGACTACGCCGAGTATCAGGACGGCGATCGTGTGAGCGAACGTCAGGGCGGCGGCGAGAATTAACGCCTGTCTGAAGGTGGCACGCGCGCCGACCAGGGTGAAGGCGAGCAGCGCCTTGCCGTGGCCCGGCTCGAGTCCGTGCAGGGCGCCGAGCCCAAAGGCGGCGAGTATCGTCAGCAGCACCCACAGCGGCGTCTGCGCTTCGCGCGCGACGAGGTCGGATAAGAGCGACGCGCGGACGATCGACGCACCACCTGCTGCGTCGGATGAATCGCCGGAAAAAACGTGCGCGTTGACGACCCGGCCGGCAACGGCGTCGAACGTTGCGGCATCGTTGTGGCGCGGCGACCCAATCAGCGCGTTCGGATAAGACCGCAAGCCGTTGGTAGGATCGGCGCCGCCGGGGAGAACGACGTCTTTCCAACCGATACGGCGGTCCGCATAGACGTTATCTTTGAGAGAGACCGAAGACTTGGGCGGCAGCGGTGCGACGAAATCGCCGGTCCAGTAGAGGATCGGCAAACCTCCGGCGCCGCTGCGGGTTCGTGCCGAAACGCGTTGGAGTTGCAGCGGCAGCGCGACACCGTTGCTCTGCAGCGAGAGGCCGCCGGCGACGAGTTTAGCCTCGGCATCGGCCCAATCGCGCATCGCCTGGCCGTTCCACGAAGCCGAACTGTGCATGATTTGAAAGGTCGGTATCTCTGCAATGTCGAGCACGTAATGCAGGCGCAGTTGCGTCGCGCTCGCGCGGACCTGCGCGAGATGATTGATCGTAAAGTTCCCGAGAGGGTGGGCGGCGGCGTTGCCGATTCCCAGCGAGTACAAGCACACCGCCCACAGCGTAATAATCGCCGCTCGACGCACGTACATCAGTGCTCCTTCTTCGTATCCGTTTCCACACCAACGGCGCAGCAGGTCACTTGGATTGCGCCGTCGAGAAAATTTATTTATGGAATCGCTCAACCTGGAAAATAGGCCCCCACGCAGCTGCTACGCCGAGCTCGACGGCCTGATGCTGATGCCGCGCACGATCGACAAGCTGCGCGCGCAGCTGCCCGGAGGCGATCCGGGAATCTACTTCGTCAACGGCAAGATTAAGGGAATCTCAGGATACTTGCTGGATCGCCTAGGAATTACCGAGGCCGATCTTCTGGATGCGGTCAAGCGGGCTGCAAGCGAAAACGAGGTCGCCGCGTGGCTCCGCGAACGCACCGACGCGGCGCAATATCCGGCGATCAACGCGACGCTGCGCCGCATCAAGCCGAAACACGCCGAAGACGAGGCCTACTTCCACAGCGAGTACGCCGAAACGATAGCAGAGGATCCGGAGCTCGAGTTTATCGTCGACATCGTTGACGCCGACGACCGGCGCCGCTTCGGCTAGTGTACGGTTATCCGGCCAACCGCTTCGGGACCGAGCACCGACGTGAACCACATCGCGCCGTTGGGACCCGCAGTGATGTCGGCGAACTCGCCCTGCTCGCTCGCCGGCGGTTTGAAGAACTGCATTTTGCCTTTGGTCGTCATCCGTCCGATGCCAAAGTGACGGGCGAAGTCCGTAAACCATAGCGCCCCGTCGGGACCCGTCGCGATGCCGCCGGCATCGGCGTACTCGACGTTGATGGGAAACTCCGTGTATTTCCCACTCGTCGTCAAACGGCCGATGGAGCCGCCCTCGGCAAACCAGAGCGCGCCGTCTGGGCCGACGCAAATTTGATTGGGAGAGGAACCTACATGGAACGCCTTGCTCTTCCCGCCGGGCGACAAGCGAATCACTCGCGCCGTCGCGTGACTGCCGTTGACGTATTCGGTCACCCAGAGGTTCTTATCAGGACCGGCCACGATGCCCGCGTACTCCGTGTACGTTCCACCGAGCGTAAAGTGCTTGACCTTGCCTTTGGTCGTCATGCGCCCGACCGTGCCGTTCGATTCGCCGAACCAGAGGGCACCGTCGGGACCGGTCGTTATTCCCTGCGGGTACGACCCGCCCGCATCTTTGAAGAGCGTGACGGTGCCCGTAGGCGTAATGCGTCCGATCATGGCGTCGTCCTGCTCGACGGTGAACCAGAGATTGTCGTCGGGGCCGACGGTGATCCCGATGGAAATTTCTACGCCCGTCGACTGCTGCAAAGTGTAGTTGCCGTCGGTGGTGATTCGCCCGATCACATCGTTGCCGGGATCGGTAAACCAAATCGCACCATCCGGGCCGGCCGTAATTCCATACGGCACCGCGTCACCGAACGTATCGTCGAATATCGAGATCTCTCCACGCTTGTCGGGCAAGAGTGCCGTCCTCGAAAGCGCTGCGTGCGATGCTTGTGGCACCGTATTGCCGTTTGAAAGCGCGCACCCCGCGAACAAGAGAGCGGGCAAAGCGGCAAGCAAAAACTTCACCTTCACGAGTAGTCTCCCTATTTCCGACGATCGTCGCGCTTCGGTTAGTTTGTTGTGATCCGTCCGACGCCAACTCGAAGCAGCGATGCGGTGAACCACATTGCCCGATCGGGGCCAGGCGTGATTTCGATCCCTCCGGTATCGCTCGGAAGCGCGAAGAGTTTCATCTTTCCTTTGGTCGTGATGCGGCCGATCGAGGGGGTGCCGTTGAAGACGGTAAACCAGAGGGCGCCATCGGGACCGGCAGCGATACCAAAGGGTTCGAAATACTTATAGTGCGTCTTATACTCTTTGAACTTTCCGGCGGTTGTCAGACGGCCGATCGCGCTTCCATCCTCTTCGGTAAACCAAAGCGCCTTGTCCGGGCCCACGCAGATCTCACCAGGGCCGGCGCCGACGCTAAACGTCTTGGTTTGTCCGGATGTCGTTAAACGGATAACGTTGTTCGAATCGTGGCTGCCGGTGAGCGACTGCGTTACCCAGAGTGCGCCATCCGGACCGGTAACGATGCCTTGCAGCCCCGCATTGCTCGACGCCACGGTGAAATGTTTAACTTTACCTTTGGTCGTGATTCGCCCCACGGTGCCGTTCGTTTCAGTATACCAGAGCGCGCCGTCAGGCCCCGTGGTGATTCCTTGCGGAAACGCGCCACCGGGATCTGCAAAGAGTTTTACCGAGCCGTTCGTGGTGATCCGGCCGATGCCACCGCCCGACAGCTGCAGCGTGAACCACAGATTCTTGTCGGGGCCGACCGCGATGCCGCCCGAAACCTCGCTGCCGACCGATTGTTGCAGCGTGTAGCTCCCGTCGGTAGTAATGCGTCCGATGACGTCGTTACCCGGATCGGCGAACCAGAGAGCCCCGTCGGGGCCCGCCACGATTCCGGCCGTCACCGGATCCCCGAACGTGTCGTCGTAGAGTGTAATCTCGCCACGCTTCTCGGAGGCGGCGCGATGGCGCGCGAACGAATTCAGCGAATTTGACGGCGGCACTCCGCCCCCGTTCGAGGCGCTGCAAGCGGCTAGCCACGACGCCGCGACGACGCTCGCGCAACAAGCTTTCAAATTCACGATGGTCCTCTCCTTAGGTGTTCGCGCAACTGGAGACGGGTTTGGGCCGCACCGCGTCGTCGGAGAGCCGCTTGGTCCAACAGTCTCCCAACAGCGAGCAGTAGCAGACCGTGATGTCGATGCGGGGTATATCGGCAATCACGCGATTAGAAAGAAACTTTCCTTCGACGCGAAGCAGCTCGAGCTTCGAACCGGCCGGAATCACGTCACCGGCGGCGATCGTGCTGGCCGTCATGTTCGAAACGCCGTGAACGCGTAGGCGCTTCTCGTCCTCCTCGGCTCCCGAGCGCTCGGGCTGGATCGCTTGAGCGAGCGCCGGTGAAATGGTCGGTCCGACGGGCCGCCGTACGGGCTTTCCATCGCGCGTGATCTGCGCGCTATAGATCAGCGCCGGTCCGATCCCCGGATTGTTGATGTCGAGCTCGAAGAACTTATCGGCCGAGCTCGACGTGATATAGGTCAAGTAGGGCCATACGGTCGCACTGAACTGCTTGCGGATCACGTAGGTCTGATAGGCCGAGGCGCCGGCGGCCACGCCGCTGAAGAGCAGCGCCGCAACCGCGACGATGAGATCGAGCCGTAAAGATTTCTCGTTCACGGGCTTACCGTTCGATGGACACCCCTTGTCATCCTGAGCTCGTCGAGGGGTGACCCGAAACAAACCTCCCCCACTTTCGTAATCTAATTAACGAAGGGGAGGCCATTGGATGACCCATCGCGCCAACGAAGCGTCGCCGCAGACGTACGCCCGAGTTGCTGGAGTGCTCTATCTCCTCATCTTCATTTTTGCGGCCCTCTCGATGGGGCTGCAGTCGAAGTTGGTCGTGCCGGGAGACGCGGCCGCGACGGTAAGTCACATTTCCTCCTCACTTCAACAGTGGCGAATCTCGGTCGCGGCCGAGATGGCGATGTTCACCTGCGACATACCGCTTGCGGCGATCTTCTACATTCTGCTTCGCCCCGTCAACGCGAACCTCGCGCTCCTCGCTGCCTTCTTCCGTTTCGCCGAAGCCGTCATCGGAAGCGCGATCGTGACGCTGCACGCCGCGCCGATGGTTCTGCTCAACGGCTCGGCGTTTTTCAAATCCCTCGACGGGCAAACGCTGCAGTCGCTCGCGGTGC
>DATAPM010000386.1:0-19195 GCA_036265225.1 Vulcanimicrobiaceae bacterium | reverse complement strand
GAACAGATCGCGCGCCTCTTCTTCCGGGGCCTCCAAAACCGTCTCCAACATCAGCTTGATCGAGGAGAGCGGCGTGCGCAGTTCGTGCGAAACGTTGGAAAGAAACTCCTTACGCGCGCGGTCGAGCCGAATCAACGACGTTTGGTCGTCGGCGAAGATGACCACGCGCTGCGCGTCGTCGCCCTCGTCGGTTAACGGGTAGACTGAGACGCGATACGTTCGCTGGCCGGGCGTGCCGGTCAGCATGAGCGGCGCGACCGAAGCCTCACCGCGCGCGGCATCGGCGATGCGGCGCTCGAGTTCGACGTTGGGAACGGCTTCGATGATATGCAGTCCGACCGCACGCGCCGAGTCGAAACCAAAGGCGGCTCCGGCGGCGGCATTGACGAACTCGACGTGACGCGTTTCGTCTACGAGAATTACGCCGATTGGAAGCGCCGCCACTAAACGCGCGACGGCGCTGTCGAGAGGACGGATGGTCGCGGCCTCCGCCGGCGCCTGCGCCTCGGCTTGCGGCGCGGAGCCGCGGACGAAACGGGCCGCCACCAGCCCGGCCACCACGCCCGCGACGAACGCCAGAATTCCTAGCTCGGCCGGGGTCAAGCTTTGAACATGTAACCGCGGCTTCGGACGGTCAAAATATGGCGCGGCGAGCGCGAGTCTTCTTCGATCTTCTCGCGCAGCCACCGGATGTGAACGCTCACCGTTTGCTGCTCGCCTTCGAAATCGTACCCCCAGACCTTATCGAGCAGCGTCTGGCGCGTCACCACGCGGCCCTGATTCTCCATGAGCACGCGCAGCAGCCCGAACTCCTTGGGCGCCAGAGAGACCGGTTTTCCGCGGACCGTCAGCTGTTGGCGAGACGGATCGAGGACGATCTCGCCGAGCGTGATCGCTTCCTCGTGCCCGGGATGGATCGAGTTCTGCCGGCGCAGCCGCGCCTTGACGCGCGCCAAAAACTCATGCAGGGCGAAGGGCTTGGTGACGTAGTCGTCGGCCCCAAGCTCGAGCGCCAAGACCTTATCGATCTCTTGGTCTTTTGCGGTGAGCATGATAATCGGCACGGGGCTGAACTTCCGAATTTCCTTGCACGCCTCGACGCCGTCGAGCACGGGCAGCATGATGTCGAGGACGATGAGGTCGGGCTCCTCGCGCTGCGCCATGGCAATGGCGCTGCGGCCGTCGCCGGCAGTTACGACCGCATATCCGCTGCGCTCCAAGTTGAAGCGTAGCGTCTGAAGAATCGCCGACTCGTCGTCGACGACCAGAATCTTCTTATTGAAGTCCGGGCTTTTGGCCGGCGCCGACCGCGGCGGTTTGAGTTCCGGCAATCCGTTCATACGTCTTTATGATGGCGCTGTAGTCCAGCGCGCCGTCCCCTTCTGCGGAGCGATTAGTGTAGAGTTGGTACGCCAGCCCCGTTGCCGGCATCGGAAACTTTGCCGCGCGCGCCGCATCCAGCGCCGCCGCCAGATCCTTGCGCAAGAGATCCATCGCAAATCCTCCTTCGAAAGTTCCGGCTAGCCACGTCTTTGGCAGCCACTCCGTAAGAAGGTAGTTCGACGCCGTCGCCGAGGCCAGGACGCCGCGCACCGCATCGAGATCGGCGCCCGCCCGTTTGGCAAAAAGCAGTCCTTCGGCATTGGCGATCATGACGTTCGCGATGATGATTTGATTGACTAGCTTGACGGTCTCACCCATCCCAACCGGTCCAACGTGATGCGGGTTGCCCATCGCGCGTAATAACGGTTCTACTCGCGCAATCGCCGCGGCGGACCCGCCGGTCATGATGGTGAGGGTACCTTCGCGCGCCCTGGCCGGCCCACCGCTGACCGGCGCGTCGACAAAATCGACGCCGATCTCGGCGAGCCGTTCGGCGAAGCGGCGCGATGCCACCGGAGAGATCGTCGACATGTCGATCACGATGTCTCCGCTCTTTGCGCCCGCGGCGACGCCGCGCGCGCCGAAAAGCACTTCTTCGACCTGTGGAGCGTCGGGAACGCAGATAACCACCGCCTCGACGGCGGCGGCGACGGCGGCAGGATCGGCGGCTTCGTGCGCGCCTTCGGCGACTAAACGCTCGAGCGCGTCGCGCCGGTGATGCGCGCTGGCCGTTACCTCGAAACCGGCGCGTTGCAACGAGCGAGCCATCGGCTCGCCCATCGCGCCCAGCCCGATAAAACCGACGCGCTTGGTCACCCCGCCGCCCTTTGGGCGCGGCTTCAGGATAACCTTTGGGGCGCGGCGAAGGCCGCCGCACTATGACAGCTACCGCTACGCCCGCGATCCAGCGACCCACTTTCGACGCCATGAACCTCTCGATCGGAAAGCGCACGCGCTTGCACCGATTGATGTACGAGCACGGCCCCGCCAACGGGACGCTGATGATGCTCCCGATCGATCAGGGCCTCGAGCACGGGCCAATCGACTTTTTCGACAACCCCGACGCTATCGACACCGATTGGATCTACCGGCTGGCCGTGGAAGGAAACTTTTCCGGCATCGCCCTGCACATCGGACTCGCCGAAAAGTATCAGAAGGCGTACGCCGGACGCGTTCCGCTGCTGCTCAAGGTCAACGGCAAAACGAACGTTCCGTCCGACGACGACGCGTTTAGCCCGCTGACCTCATCGGTGGAAGATGCGGTCCGGCTGGGCGCCGACGCGGTTGGCTACACGCTCTACGTGGGGAGCCCGGCGCAAGAAATGGACATCGCGCAGTGCAATGAAGTGCGCCGCGACTGCGACCGCTTCGGGATGCCGCTGGTGATTTGGGCTTACCCGCGCGGCGCGGCGGTAAAAGCGAAGGGCGGGATCGATTCGCTCTACGCCGTCGACTACGCCGCGCGTGTCGCTTGCGAGATGGGTGCCGACGTCATCAAGCTCAACGAGCCCGTCTGGAAAGCCGACGACGCGGCCAAACTACCCAAGCCTTACAATACGCTGGAGTTTTCCGACGTTGATGGCCTGCGCAAGGTCGTCAAATCGGCCGGCCGAAGCCTCGTGCTCGTCTCGGGCGGCAGCAAGATGGGCGACGACGCGACCGTGCACAAGGCGCACATCGCGATGGCGGCAGGTTGCGTCGGATTGATCTTCGGACGCAACATGTGGCAACGCCACTGGGACGACGCGCTGACCATAGCTTCGCGCATCCACGACTTGCTAGGAGCGTACGGCCAACAACAGCCTTAGCTTAGGGCTAGTTCGTTGCGGCTGTGACGGCGGTAGCGCAGCTGGCGCAGGTGTAGCCGGTTGCGCCGGCGTGTTGTTGCGGTACCATTTGATCGAGCGAGCCGCGGCGGCCGCAAGAGGCGCAGGAGTAGGTCGTCGAGCTGCCGCTTGAGGGCTCGCTCTTTTCGTGGCGCTTGGCGATGTAGAACCCTAAGTAGATGATTATGCCGATCACCCACGGAGCCCATGCAAAGAACGAGTCGAAGGTGCTCGCCGAAACTTGGGCGTTCATTACTTCTTGAAATACTCGGCATTAACGGCCACGTAGTTTTCCCACTTCTCGGGAACGTCGGAATCGGCGAAGATTGCCTCCACCGGACAAGCCGAAACGCACGCGCCACAGTCGATGCAGACTTCCGGATCGATGTAGAGCATCTCGTCTTCATCCTTACCGTGAATGCAATCGACCGGACAAACGTCAACGCACGACTTGTCCTTGGTGCCGATGCACGGCTCGGTGATGATGTAGGCCATAGCGAGGTCAGCTTCCCCCGAGGGTCACCGGCGCCCTTCAGACCGCGGGGCGCCCGCGAATCGCGCGTAACAGCCACAGCAATACGACGGCGCCGATCAGCGCGCAGACCATGCTGGGCAGATTGAATCCGGTGATGCCGGCGTGTCCGAACAGCGAGTAAATCCAGCCTCCGACGAGCGCGCCCACCACGCCAACGATGATGTCGGCGATGATTCCGCCCGGCGCTTCACCGGGAACGACCCAGCGGGCAACGAGTCCGACGATCAGACCGAAGACGATCCAGGCAAGAATTCCCAAAGCTTCATCCTCCTTTAGCAGGTCGAACAAGGGAGGCGTCCCCTCCCCGGTCTAGTGTACCCAATTATGAAGCGGTTTTTCATTAGCCTACTCGCGACTTTTGCCATAGCGACGAGCGCGGCTGCCGCGGCTACGACCGAGATCACCGCGTCGGGCGCGGGCAGCGTGTCGCTGCCTCCCGACCAAGCGACGGTTACGGCCGCAGTCGAGACCAACGCCGCCACTGCAGACCAAGCGCTAGGACAAAACAACACGATCTACGAGCGCATCGTCGCGGCGCTTTCCAAACTCGGCATCGCGCGCACCGACGTCACGCTCTCCTACTACAATGTCAACTACAGCGCGCCGCCGAAGACGGGCGCCGGCTCCTCGTCGGAGCGTTACGGTTACAACGTATCGCGCAATTTTGCCGTCGTCGTTCGCAACATCGGCAAGACCGGAAGCGTCAGCGACGCCTGCCTTGCCGCCGGCGCGACCTCCATCAACGGCGTTAGCTTCGGACTTTCGAATACCGGCACGGCGCGCGGACAGGCGACGAGTGAAGCCGTGACTCAGGCGCGCACCAATGCCGACCAGCTTGCCCGGGCCGCCTCACTGCGCATCACCGGCATCAAAAGCATCGAGCTCGGCGGAGCCCCCGGTCCCGAGCCGATGTTCCGGGCGGCCGCCGCCGCGCCGGCGACCCAGTTCGACCAGTCGAACGTCAACGTGACCGTCTCGGTGACGATCGTCTTCACCGCCGAGCCTTTAGCCGGTCCTTGAAACCACGCCCGGCACGGTGCGGTAGACTGTAAGCGATGAACTCAGATTGCGAATCCTGCGGGGCCCGCCCGTCGTCCATAACCCTCGGCGGCCGCCGCCTCTGCAGCGTTTGCGCTCAGAAGCGCACCGCGGCCTCGGCGCTGCCGATCTTCGGCGCGGCCATCGCCGCCGCCGGATTGATTGCCGGCAGCGCGATCCTGGCTGAGAAAATGCGCGGCGACGGCGCCGAATCGCCGCTCGATTCGCTCGGCAAGAAGTTGCGCGGTGGGACGCCGACACTGGCTGCGTACTCGCGCGATCTCACCGAGTTGGCTCGCGAAGGGAAGCTCGACCCGGTCATCGGCCGCGACGAGGAGATCGAGCGCATCATTTCGATTCTCGCGCGCCGCAGCAAGAACAATCCCTGCCTCGTCGGTGAGCCCGGCGTCGGTAAAACGGCGATCGTCGAAGGACTGGCACAGCGAATGGCCGGCCCCGACGCTCCGCCCGCGCTGCGCGGCAAAAGGTTGCTCGCGCTTTCGTTAGGACCGCTCGTCGCCGGCACCAAGTATCGCGGCGAGTTCGAAGGGCGCGTCAAACGAATCCTCGACGAAGTCAAGCGCAGCGCCCGCGACGTCGTGCTGTTCATTGACGAGATGCACACGCTGGTGGGAGCGGGATCGGCGGAGGGCGCACCGCTCGACCTCTCCGCGATGATCAAGCCGGAACTGGCACGCGGCGACCTGCAATGCATCGGCGCGACGACCTTCGACGAATACCGCAAGTACGTCGAATCCGACGCGGCACTCGAGCGGCGCTTCCAGCCGGTAATGGTCGAAGAGCCGAGCATCGATGCGACCGTACACATCTTACGCGGCCTGCGCGAGCGCTACGCGCTGCACCACAACGTCACCATCGGCGACGACGCGATCGAAGCGGCTGCATCGCTCTCGGCGCGCTACATTGCCGACCGCTTTCTTCCCGACAAGGCGATCGACTTGATCGACGAAGCCGCGGCATCCGTCGCGTTGCTTAACAAGGGTAAAGTCGACTCCCCGCGCGTTACCCGCGACGACGTCGCCGCCGTCGTGACGCGCTGGACGGGGATTCCGCAGGCTGCGTTAACCGAATCGCAAGCCGATCGGCTCTTGGAGCTCGACGCTTTGCTCGCGCGGCGCGTGATCGGGCAAGACCGCGCCATCTCCTCGGTATCCGATGCGATCCGCCGCGCGCGCACCGGCCTGCACGATCCGCGCAAACCGTTGGGCAGCTTCCTCTTCCGCGGTCCCAGCGGCGTGGGAAAGACCGAGCTCGCGAAGACTTTGGCCGAAGCGCTCTTCGGCAGCGAGAACGCGCTGGTGCGCATCGACCTTTCGGAGTTCACCGAGCCCCACACGGTCTCGCGCTTGCTCGGCGCACCGCCCGGATATGCCGGTCACGACGAGTCGGGCCAGCTCACCGAGCCGGTTCGCCGCCGCCCGTACTGCGTGGTGCTCTTTGACGAGCTCGAAAAAGCGCATCCCGACGTGGCTTCCATTCTCCTGCAAATTCTCGACGACGGCCGCGTCACCGATGCTAAGGGACGCACCGTGGATTTCCGCCACGCACTGATCATTCTAACGACCAATCTCGAAGAAGGCGACGTTCCCATAGCGCTGCGCTCCGAGTTGCTCGATCGCATCGACGACGTCGTTCCGTTCGAATCGCTCGATCTCGAGCACATCGAAGCCATCGTCACCATTCACGTCGATGCTTTGGCGCAGCGCTTAGGTGCACGCAACGTCAGCCTCGTCCTCTCCGACGAGGCCAAGGCATTTCTAGCGCGCGTTTCGATGGGCGCCGGCAGCGGGGCGCGTTACGTTCAGCGCACCGTCTCGCACTACGTCTCGACGCCGCTCTCAACGGCGCTGTTGCGCGGGGAGCTGCGCGACGGCAGCGCCGCGGACGTCACGTTAGAGGGTGACGCCCTGCGCGTCCGCGCAGCCTAGCTCACCAACTCCTAGAAGGCTAAGGTAAGAGCGCCACGCCGCCGGCCGTCGCCGGCGAAAGCGCAAGCGCGACCGGCGCGCTGATCGCGTTCGAAAGCGTCGTCCACGAGCCGCTTCCATACGGTGGTGCGTACACCGTCACGGTGTTGTTTCCGTAGTTCGCGACGTAGAGATTTCCACTCGTATCGATGGCCAGCGCGACGGGCTGGCTCTGGCCGCCGACGATCGTCGTGGGTACGTTGGAGTATGGCGGCACGTATTCGGTGACCGTATTGGCGCCCTGGTTGGGAACGAAAAGATTCGAGGCGCCGTTCAAGCCGATCGTTCCTTGCTCGTTGACGCCGTTGGTGATCGTCGCCACCGGCGCACTCTGTTCGGTGAACGGCGGCGTGTACTCCACGACCGAGTTGGGTGTGGAGTTGAGGTTTGCCACAAAGAGATTTCCACGTCCGTCGAGCGCCATTGAGTTCGGCGCGCTCAGTCCTTTGGAGATGGCGATCGGCGTGCCGTTATACGGCGGCGCATACTCAGTCACGGTATTCGAAGCAGCGTTGACGACGAAAAGGTCGCCGGCACCATCCAGCGCCAGGCTCACCGGATCGTCGACGCCCGTGGTAATTGCCGTTGACGGCCCACCGCCGAACGGCGCCGAGTAGACCGTAACGCTGTTGCTTCCGTTGCCGTTGGCGACGAAGAGATTGCCGCGCGAATCCACCGCCAGCGCCTGGGGATGGTTGATGCCGTTGGCAATCGCCGTCGGAGGCTGGCTGTAGGGCGGCGTATATTCGTTCACGCTTCCCGGCTGGTTGGCAACGAAGAGATCTCCGGCGGCATCGAAGACGACGGCTTGCGGGCTAGTGATGCCGCTCTGAATCGTTGCCAGTGGAACGTTCTGACCGTTAGCGTACAGTGCGACTGAGCTGCCACCCGAGTTCGCGATGGCCAAGAGTTGGCGAACGTCCACGCGCACGGTGCCGTTACAGATCGCACCGCTCTGCAAACAGAGATTGGGTAGGCTTTGATAGGTCGCGGTGGCGCGGAGAAATCCGGCAGACGCGTTGGCGACGGCCGGAACGGTTACGTAAAAAAGATTCGGCGAGGTAGCCGAAGCCTGATTGACGCCCAGCGAGAGCGCTCCGCCGGCTTGACTCAAACTGAAGTTGACCGCCGCGTTGCCGACGATCACGTTTTGATTCGCGTCGAGCAGCTCGACGAGCACCGGATGGCGACCGGCACCATAAAAGTCGATTCCGCCCTGTGCGTTGGCAAAACTGAGAAACGATCCGGGAACGACGGCGATCGACGACGGCGTACCGCCTAGCGTAAGGCTGAGCACGTTGCTGCTCGATGCTGCAACGGTAAATCCGATCGCCGCGCTTCCGGAACCGACCGTACCGGTATAGGTTCCGGCCGGCAGCGTCAGCGAGAGCTGACACGCCGTACCTCCCGGCGCCGGAGTGCAGCCGCCGGCATTCGGTCCGACGGTAACGTTTTGACTGATCGTCGTCGGGCCCGTGACGTTGATCGCCAGCGTCTGCGAACCGGGTGGACCCGGCGTCGCTCCGGCCGACGGCGTCGTTACCGCCGCCGGCCCGGTAAGCGGAACGAAGCCAGCGGTCGGCGGTGGCGACGGCGTAATGATTGAACGAGTGACCGGCGAGCTCGGCGTACCGGCAGGCACGAAGATCCGCACGATGGTGTTGCCGGTGCCCGCGCTGAAGCCGGCACCTCCCAGCGGAACCATTCCGCTACTCTGACCGCTTCCGGCACAGCCGCTCGCGAATGCCGCAGCGGCGAGTGCGGCGGCCGCGCGCGAGAACCACAACGGCCGTCGTTGGAGCACCATGGATTTATCGCAGGATGCGCTCGACGTTACTGCGCATGTCGGCCAACGACATCTGCCCTAAGGCGATGCGTTGCACGACGCCGTTGCGATCGATGAAGACTTGCACCGGTAACCCGTTGATATTATATTGCCGGCGCAGCGTGCCGCTATCGATGACGAACGGATAGGTCAGGTGCTGCTCGGAATGAAACTGCGCGGCTTTGCCGGGGCCCTCCAAAATGTCGACGCCGACGACCTTCACCCCGCGTGCGCGATACTCGCGCGAAACCGTTTCGAGCGCGGCCGACTCGGCTTTGCATCCGTCGCACCAAGTGGCGAAAAAGTTTAGGTAGATTGGTTTGCCCCGCAACGAAGCAAACGAAAGGTTTCCCCCATTCAGCATGGGCTCAGACCAATCGGGCGCGGCATGGCCGATTTGGGCCGTCTGGCTCTGGGCGTCGGTTTGGCTTGCCGCACCTCCGTGGCCGCAGGCTGCCAGCGCGAAAGCCGCGGCTACCGCCGGCAGGCGGAGAGAAAGGCTACCCATAGGCCGGATATCCGACCGCTGCCCGATCCAGTTGCATCTGCTCGATAAGTTCTCCGACGTCGGCGAAAAGCCGCTGCTCCCGAACCCAGCGCAGGTCGCGCAGGGCCACCTCGCGCCCGTAGATTGACTGCTGGAAATCGCGCAGCCATGCCTCGACCGTGCGGTGTTGGCCTCCGAAATGCGGATTGCTGCCGATCGAGACGAGCGCCGCGTAGTCCCGGCCATCGTAGCGCGCGACGGCCGAATAGACGCCGTCTTTCGGCAGAAGCTTCTCGGGAACGCGAATGTTGGCGGTGGGGAAACCCAAGGCGTGCCCTCGACCTTCGCCGATCTCGACCGGGCCGCGGATCTCGTAACCGGTCCCGGCCAACAGCTCGTCGGCCTGCGCTAGCTCGGCGGCGGCGACCAGCGACCGTATTCGAGTGCTGGAGATCCGCTCGCCGTCGTGCACGATCGGTTCCACACCGATGAACGTTGCCTGCCGGCGTGCTAAATAATCGGCCATCTGAGTGGTATCGCCGGCGCGCTTGTGCCCGAAGCGAAAGGTTGCGCCGACGCCAACGGCGGCAACGTGCAGCCGCTCGACCAAGATGTCGAGGAACGCCTGCGGCTCGAGCGTCGCGATTCGGTCGTCGAAACGCACGAAGAAGCACTCGTCGAAACCGGCCGAGGCAAAAAGATCGAGCCGCTCCTGGGGCGTCGAGATCAACGGCGGCTCGGTCCCCGGGCGCAAATGCGTGGCTGGATGATTCGAGAAGGTCAGTACGCCGGAGCGCCATCCCGGGCGCCGCATCCGCAGCGTGCGGCGCGCGATCTCGCGATGTCCGCGATGGAAACCGTCGAAGAATCCGATGGCGAGAACCAGCGGCCGCTCCGACGTGCGCGTAAAGTCGTGGCGCACCTCCATCAGACGAAGACTTTTCGCGGCGCCAGCAACGTTCCGAGCGCTTCGCCCACGCCGACCAGCGTTCGCGCATCGTCGCGAACAAAAACGTGACGCCCCGTCGCGCCTTCGGGCAGCGGCACGACGCGCCCGGCGCGAAAGTCGGCCGACTCGCGCGCGTGGAGCACGATCGTCGGCAGCGGAATGACGTTCTCCGGAGCGATGAGCGCGCGTTCCGGTGCGTCGGCGATCTCTTCGAGCGTCAGCGCCTCGTAAAGCACGAAGGATCCCGAGGCCTCTCGGACCAGCGCGCCCATGTGCGCCGGCAAACCGATGGCCTCACCCAAACTGTGACAGAGCGTACGGACGTACGTGCCCTCGCTGCAGGCGATGCGTAAGCGCGCCGTACTCGGCGATTCGATTCCCAAAAGAGTCAAACCGTAGATGGTAATCGTGCGCGCGCGCCGCTCTACGGTCTTGCCTTGACGCGCCAGCTCGTAAAGCCGCTGTCCTTCGTGGTGCGCGGCGGAGAACATCGGCGGCGCCTGCGCGATCTTACCGACGAAGCCCGGCAACGCGCTCTCCAAGCGGTCGGCCCAATCCTCGGGTACGTCGCGCTGCTCGACGGTCTCGCCGTGCGCGTCTTGCGTCGTCGTCGAACGACCGACGACCATCGTGCACGCATAGCCCTTGCGCTGGTCGTCAAGCAACGGAATCAATCGCGTCGCTTTCCCAACCGCAATCGGTAGGACGCCCGCAGCTTGGGGATCGAGCGTCCCCAGATGCCCCGCCGTCAGCTTTCGGTCGCCGGCGTACAGCGCGTAAATCCGTCGAACGCGCGCGACGGCTCGCGCCGAACTCGGCCCGGCCGCCTTAAAGAGGTTTACAAATCCGATCACACGTCAAGTCGAAGTTTGCTAGAGGCCTTCGGATACTAACGCTGTTTCGACTGCAGCGAACGCGTCGGGCAGCGGACCGCCGAACGTCAAGCCGGAGGCACGGAAATGCCCGCCCCCGCCCAAACTCTGCGCGGCGGCGGCAACGTTGAGCGCGCCGTTGGAACGCAGCGAGACTCGGATCTCACCCTCGATCGCCTTGAAGAGCGCGGCGACGTCTACACCCTCTTGTCCGAGCAGCGTGTTGACCATATCCTCGGTGTCCTCGCCGTCGGCGCCGGTCTGCGCAAGCATCTCGTCGTCGACGTACGAGTAACAGTAACGGCCGCCGTGCTCGAAAGTCATCGCGTCGATGACGCGACCGAGAAGCTTCGTTGCGGCTACGCGCTTCGTTAGGAAAATTTCGCGAGTAATTTCTTCTTTGTCGGCGCCGCGGCGCATTAGCTCGGCGGCGAGGTCGAGCGCGTCGGGCGTCGTGTTGGAATGCATGAATCCGCCGGTGTCGGTCATGATCGTCGCTAAGATGCAGGTCGAAATCTTCTGGTCGAGCGGCACGCCGAGCTCGCGCAGGAGATGCATGACGACGGTTCCGGTCGAGCATTCCGTCTCGAGGACGAAGTTGAGCTTGCCGAAAAGCGAGTTCCCGAGATGGTGGTCGATGTCGAGCATGTTTTCGCGTTCGACCGGCGGCAAGTGCTCGCCGGCGCGGCGCCAGTCGCTCATGTCGCAAAAAACGAAGAGCGTGTCGGGCGGCAGATCGGCGGGCAAGTCGCGCGAAACCAGCTCGGATTCGGGAAGAAATCGCAGGTTGCGCGGCACGCCGTCTTGCTGAAAGTAGGCGACGCGCTTACCGAGCTGTCTGAGCGCGAGACCCAGGGCGAGCCCGGCTCCCAACGTGTCGCCGTCGGGCTTCACGTGACTTACCATCACAAAGGAGCTGCGGCGGCGAAGTTCTTCGACAACCTCTGCGCTCGAAGCGATGCGCGGCGTGCTCTCGATCATTCGCTCTCCTTCGGCGCGCTCGCCGCAGCTTCGCGAAGCGTTTTCGCGAGCGCGATCGCGCGTTCTGCCGATCGATCTTCAACGAATGTGAGCTCCGGCGTGTGACGTAATTCGATCTTGCGTCCCAGCTCGCCGCGCAAAAAGCGCCCGGCGTGCTGCAACGCGTCAAGCGATTGCCAAGCTTGGTGCCGGTCGCCGATCACCGAAACGAAAACCTTGCATCGGCGGAGATCGTCGCTCGCTTCGACGCGCGTGACGGTAACGAAAGCAAGCCGCGGATCCTGCAGTTCCTGTGAGATCAGCGTTCCGAGAATGCGCTGGATCTCGTGATCGATCTTGGCAATGCGCTGAGGCTTCACGCGCGCACCAGCTCGGGCGCCACGTGCTCTATCGCATAGGCCTCGATGACGTCGTGCTCCTTGAGATCCTGGAATTTGGCGACCTGAATTCCGCATTCGAAGCCCTCGGCAACCTCGCGAACGTCGTCTTTGAAGCGCCGCAGGTTTTCGATCTCGCCATCGAAGACGACGGCGGAGTCGCGCACCACACGCACCTTGGCATTGCGCTGGATCTTGCCGCTGGTAACGTAACAGCCGACGATCGTGCCGACGCGGCTGACCTTGAATACCTGCCGCACCTCGGCACGGCCGAGCACCACTTCGCGTTCGACCGGCGTGAGCATGCCGCGCATCGCCTTCTTGAGATCGTCTTCGATCTCGTAGATGACCTGGTAGAAGCGAAGGTCCACGCCTTCGTTCTCCGCCAGGCGACGCGCCGTTTCGTCGGGCCGGATGTTGAATCCGATGAGCACGGCGTTCGAGGCGCTCGCGAGGTTGACGTCGTTGGGTGAAATCGCGCCGACGCCGCCATGGATCACGCGGATCTCGACGTCGTCGGTCGAGAGCGACTCCATGCGCGCCCGCAAGGCCTCGAGCGAACCCTGCCCGTCGGCTTTGAGGATGAGATTGAGCGTCTTCTTTCCTTCGGCCGGCATCGACATGAACGTCTCCAGCGAAACGCGCTGCGAGGTCGAGGCCGAGATGCGAACGTCGCGACGCCGCGTGGCACGCTTTTCGGCGGTTTCGCGCGCGACGCGCTCGTCGCTGACCACGCTGAGCGTGTCGCCGGCGGAGGGAACGTCGGAGAGACCCATCACCTCGACCGGAATCGAGGGGCCGGCCTTCTTGACTTGTTTGCCCTTGTCGTCAATGAGCGCGCGTACTTTACCGAACGTGCCGCCCGCCACGACGATATCGCCGACGCGAAGCGTTCCGTTCTGAACCAGAACCGTGGCAACGGCGCCGCGGCCGCGATGGAGCGCGGATTCGATGACCACGCCGGCGGCGCGGCGATTCTTGTTGGCGCGCAGCTCGCGAATGTCGGCTTCCAGCAGCACCGTATCGAGCAGTTGCTCGATGCCGTCACCGGTCTTCGCCGAGACGGGGACCATTTCGATGTTTCCGCCCCAGTCGACGGCCTGCAGACCGTCTTCGGCGAGCTGCTGCTTGACGCGGTCCGGCTGGGCGTCGGCACGGTCCATCTTGTTGATGGCAACGACGATGGGAACGTTGGCAGCTTTAACGTGCGCGATCGCTTCCTTCGTTTGCGGCATGACGCCGTCGTCGGCCGCCACGACGAGTATCGCGACGTCGGTTACTTTGGCGCCGCGCGCGCGCATTGCGGTAAAGGCTTCGTGACCCGGCGTATCGACGAACGTAATCTTACGGTCGTTGCGCTCGACGGTGTACGCGCCGATCTTCTGCGTGATGCCGCCCGCTTCACCGGCTGCAACGTTGGCTTGCCGAATCCGATCGAGCAACGACGTTTTGCCATGATCGACGTGGCCGAGCACGGTAACCACCGGCGGCCGCGCCGTGAGCATCTCGGGCTTGTCTTCTTCCTGCTCGACGGTAACTTCTTCGCCGGCCTCTTTGACGACCGCGTTGAAGCCGAACCGCCGCGCAACCTGAGTGGCGACGTCGCTGGGAATGTTTTGGTTGATCGTCGCCATCGTGCCGATCTTGATCAGCTCGCCGATCACGTCGCGCACCGGGACGATCATCGACGTCGCCAGTTCTTGAACGGTGAGCAAGTCGGGAATTTCGATCGTTTCGAGCACGCGCGCCGGTGCGGCGGCGGCGGTTTCACCCTTCTTCTTACGCTGACGTTCTTTTTCGAGGAGCAGTTCTTTCTCGCGGTCCTTTTTGGCCGCGGCTTTCTCCTCGTGAATTCGCGTGCGGTCGCCGGGGCGGGCTCCGCTCGAAGGCGTCGGAGCGTCGGTGGCGGACGGAACGCCGGGGCGCGCCGGCCCGGGGCGAACGCCAGGCGTCATCGCGCGGAAGGGTCCATTGCCGGCGGGACGGCGTCCCGGCGGCACCACGCGCGGCTGCGGTGACGTGCGCGTCTGCGCGGCTGCGCCCTTCCCGCCCTGTCCGGGCAGGGCCTCGCCGGGGCGGGGCGCTACGCCGGGCCGGCCCGGAAGGCCGGTCTGCGGACCGGGGGAGGCTGAGGCGCCGGTCGTTGGCGGCGGTGCTTGCCGCCGGACGATGGAGGCTTGGCCGGCGGGTACCGGACGAAGCTGCGGAATCGACTCATGGGGCGGCTTCGGTGGGGCCGGCCGGCGCGGCGCCGGGGCTTCGCGGACGGCCTCGGCGACCGGGGCGGCAGAGGCGGCCGGGGCGGGAGAGACCGGCGGCGGAGCAGGAGCGGCGACTTTGGGTGCCGTTCGCGGGGTGCTGCCGGTGACGGGACGCAGACGGGCGACCGGCGGAGCCGGCGGCGCGCTCTTCGGCGGCGGCGCCGGAGCCTTGGCGGTAGGCGGCGCGGCCTCAGCGGCAGGCTCACTGGGGGCGGGACTGGGTGCGCTCGTCTTCGGCGGAGCCGGCGCTCGCTGAGTAGATTTGAGCAGCACGCTGCGGACCAGATCGGCGATCTGATCGGGAACCACGCTCAACTGATTCTTTGCCTCGAAGACGCCGCCCAAGCGTTCGTTGAAGAGCGTCGTTAGTTCTTTCGAGGTGAGCCCGACCTCTTTGGCGAGCTCAAAAATTCTTACTTTTCCGGCCAAATTCACTCTCGAGCGCGTCGCGTTCGAGTCCCATCAGTTGGAGTGCGGAGCCCCAAACCGATGGCTTGGCTCCGCTAGGTAATCAAAGTTCCGCCCTCATCGGAGGGAACGGTCGTCGCGTCTGGTCATGAGTTCATTTCTTGCACAGGCTCTCTATTAAACCACATTCGGCCGCCGCGGTGCCAAGACCCGGGTAGCGGCGATTCTTTGCCGCGCGCTGCGCGCACGCGGTCGAGCAGAGATACGCTCCGCGTCCCGGTTGCTTGCGTCGCATCGCCGGCAGGTCGGCGCGCCATCCCGCCTCGGTGCGAACGAAGCGCACCAACGCGTTCTGCGCAAAGCGCCGGCGGCAGCCGACGCAGCTGCGAACCGGTTCCGTTACGTCCCGTCGGTGCCCAGGCGCTCGCGCCTAAACTCTTCGAGTTTGCGAATGAGTTCGGCGTCGATCTCCTCTCCTTCGGGCACGGCTGCCTCGGAAGATTCACCGGTTGCCGATGGTTCGGCGACGGATCGCTCCGCTCGCTCGGCGAGGTACCTCTCGCGCGCTTGAGCCGATTCGCTTTCGCTCGCAATATCGAGCCGCCAGCCGGTCAGCCGCGCCGCCAGACGCACGTTTTGCCCGTCGCGTCCGATCGCTAGCGAAAGCTGATAGTCGGGAACGATTACCAGCGCGACGCCGTCGTCCTCGAAGAGCTCGACGGCGATGACTTTCGCCGGCGCCAAAGCGTTCATGATAAACGTTGCCGGAACGGGATCGTAGCGAATGATGTCGACTTTCTCGCCGCGCAAATTGTCGGTGACGTTGGCGATGCGGCTCGATTTCGGCCCGAGGCAAGCGCCGATCGGATCGACCTCGGCGCGATTGCTGCGCACGGCCACCTTCGAACGGCTCCCCGGATCGCGGGCGATCGCCATGATCTCCACCGTACCGTCGGCAATTTCGGGAACTTCCAGCTCGAGAAGACGCTGCACGAGCCCCTCCGCCGCTCGCGAGAGAATAACTTGCGGACCCTTCGGCGACTTCTTGACGTCGAGCACGTAAGCCCGAATGAAATCGTTGATGCGGTAGGCCTCGCCGGGAACTTGCTCGTCGAGGTACATCACCGCTTCGTCGCGACCTTCCAGCGTGATGTACATGTTGCGCTGCTCGTAACGCTGAACGGTTCCCGTGACCAGATCGTTGAGCTTGCGGACGTACTTATTGTAAACCGTGTCGCGCTCGGCTTCGCGAATGCGCTGCACGATGACTTGTTTGGCAGTCTGCGCCGCAATGCGACCGAAATCTTTAGGCGTAACCTCTTCGTCGAAGAAGTCCCCGGCTTGATACGGCCGGCCCGCCTCTTTAACGGAGATCTCGAGCTTGGGATCCTCTACGGTATCGGCTACCGTGCGCCGGTGAAATACGCGATACGCGCCGCTTTGGCGGTCGACGATCACGATGGCGTTGGACTCGCTTCCGAAATGCCTCTTGTACGCGGTCAGCAACGCCGCCTCCAGCGCCTCGAGCAGCATCTCGAACGAGATGTTTCGCTCGCGCGCGATGAACTGCAGTACGTCGATCAGTTTATCTTCAGTTGCGTTTTCTAATGTTGCCATTCGATTGTTTCCGTAAGAGCTTGTCGCGCCGCAAGTCGGCGCGCGGATCGTACTCTAAGTTTGCCGATTTGATCGTCGCCATCGGCAGCAGCAGCTCGCCGCGTTCGTTCTCGATCGCCACCGCCTCGCCGCGCAAGCCGCGCAGCGTACCGCGGTGGGTCTTGCCGCCGTCGACCGTCAACGTCGTAACGATGCGGACCGTGCTGCCGGCAAACCGCTCGTAATCGGCCGGACGGAGCAGCGGACGATCCAGGCCCGCCGACTCGACCTCGAGCGCGTAGTTGCCTTCCTGCGCGCCGAGCTTGTTATTGAGCCGCGCGGCGACGCGTTCGCACAACTCTAGATCGGCGCCACCGATGCGGTCGATCATGATGGTGAACTCGGTGACGCCTCGGCTCGAACGTATTCGATACTGCACGATTTCTAGGCCGGCAAAGGAAGCGTCGCGCGCGATGGCATCCAACTCGCGTTCGAACGCGGCAGCGATGTTCGGTCCGGGGTTCACGTTGGTTCGTTATCTCGCTTGAAGCAACGAAGCGCGGGACCTGCCCACGCTCCTTGTCGCTCAAGGATACCGAAATTGACGACGGGCCGCAACCCCACGTGGGCGCGGCCCCTCGTCCTGTTCTCCTATCCTGCGATCGGCGCGCCTCCGGAAATCGTCCGGCCGACGTCGGCGCTGCGGGCGCCTGTTATTCGGCGCGCACTCGTGGGCACTGATGGCCCGGTGGATTTTGCGGTTCCAACCGCCCTCCTTCGTTTTGACGAAGTGCGCCGGTGGTTCCGGCACACTAAAATTCTAGTGCGACAAAAGTCGAAACGCAAGAGGGAAAGCCCGCGCGCTACGGCGACGGAGCGGGCGACGGTACGAACGGCACCAAACGCCGGCCGTCACACGGCTGAGAAACCATCCCATCAACGATCGGGGCGATGCCGGCATCGAAGGGACTGAGCGGTGGGCGCGCCGGGCCGTTTCCGCCGATGGCGATTTGCGTGCCGTTGGCCGGCGCCGAGTGCTGCTGGTTCTGCACGTTTGCCGGCCCCGCCGGATCGGCGTACCCGCCGCGGATGGCCTCCGGATAGCGCACCAGCCATCCGGTACAAATCGTCGTCGGCCCGGCCTTGCGCGCGCCCGTAACCCACATCTTCACGCGCGATTCGTTGCCGGTGCCTTGAACTTCGTACATGTATTTCGTCGCCGCAAGCACGTCGGGCGGGGGCGTCGGCTCGATCTTTCCCCGCAGCGAATAGTTCATCGTGTACTGCTTGGACGTCGGGTGAACCGGATTGTTCGGGATCATCGCGCGCAACTTCGCGTTGATGTCGGACGCATGTTGTGACTTGGGTGCCGGCGTCACGCGCGGCGCCGGCGGCGTTGGACGAATCGCGACCGGGCGCGCCGGCGCGGGCGGACCCTTGGGTGCGTTTCCGGCATGGGGACCCGGCGACGGGCCGCCGCTGGGGCCCGGGCTCGGCGCCGCTCCCGGCGTTCGGGCGACGGCGGCGGTGCTCGTCGGACTTGGGTTCGGCACCCCGGCGCGCTGGGCGGGGGGAGCCGATGCTCGCACGGCCGGCGCGGGACTCGCGCTGGGCGCCGCGGTGGCGCGCGCTACGGCTGCCGCCGTCGGCGACGCTTTGGGCAGCACCGGCGCCGGCGTTGGGCGGGCAGTGGCCCGCGCGACCGGTTCGGGCGGACGCTGGGTCGGACGCGCCGACGGGGCGCTGGTCGGTGCGGGCGAGGGCTGCGTCGTCGGCGGCTTAATCGCAACGGAGACGGGGCCGACCGTAGGAATGCTCACCGGTGCGGCCGGGATCTCGTTACTGGGCTGCGTTTCGAAAATGTTCTCGGTCGGCTGGGGATTGGGTTGCGGCGTCTGCTGGGGAACCGGACGCGGATTGGGCGGGGCGGTCGGTGCGACCACCGCCAGCTCGTGGCGATTAACGGGCTGCCGCTGCGCTTCCGGCTGAGCCAACGGCGCGTGCTGCATAGGCGCGACGACGCGAACGTGCGGCGCCGGGGGCACCGCGTGCGTCGTCGCCGGCTGGTTGGTCACGGCCAGAGGCGACGTCCGCTCGACCGTAACGACCTCACCGCCTTGGACGCTCTCGGTCGCACCTTCCTCGGACGAGCTGACGAGCACCGAGAAGACCAGCAGCGCGAGCAGGGCGTGGAAAATCAGCGATGCGAGGAAGCTCCCCGCCAGTCGCTCGGGGTAGCGCCGGTCCTTCGGATCGCGCTCGAACTTCACGGTGAGGGCTTAAGTGCGATGCAAGCCCGCAGGAGCCTGCCGCCGCTCACGCACAAAGCCACGCTCGCAATGGAACCCATACTTCAGAAACGCACGAAGATCGTCGCAACGGTCGGCCCCGCCTCGCGAGATCCCGCAGTTCTCCGCTCGCTCTTCGTCAGCGGTGCCAACGTGCTGCGCGTAAATTTCTCGCACGGCACGCCCGAGGAGCACGGCGCGGTTATCGCCAGCGCGCGCCAAATCGCGGCGGAACTCGGCATTCACGCCGCAATCCTCCAGGATCTCCCCGGGCCGAAAGTGCGCACCGGCCCGCTGGCCGACGGCGTGACCTCGATTCGTCTCGACCGCGGCGCGCGTTTTATCATCACCGCGGATCCGATCGAGGGAACGGTCGAGCGC
>DATAPM010000385.1:0-6405 GCA_036265225.1 Vulcanimicrobiaceae bacterium | reverse complement strand
GAGATCGGCGTGACCGCGGCGCGAAGTCCCAAAGGACCCGTCTTAGGTACCGGCGTGCTTCCGCCCGCGCCGCAGGCGGTAAGTGCTAGCGCTGCAAGAGACGTCAACGCGCGGAAGAAGAAGCGTTGCTTCATCTGCGCTCCCTTTCGCGTGGGCGCTGGACCGCCCTGGGGCCATGCCCGGGACAAAAAAGGAGGCGAGCGCGCTGCGCCCGCCTCCGCTTTTTCGGCTACTCTAGACTAGTAGGCCTTGACGCCGTTGGGCGTTCCCCAACCAGTCGGGCCGTCGTAGCCTTTGATTCCGGTGCAGAGATAACTGCCGCCGCAGGAGCCGTTCATTCCTGAGGTGATGTCGTGCAGCTGTTTCTTGTATTTTTTCTTCTTGAGCGTCCAGAACTTCTTAGCGGCGGTTAGGCTGCTGGCATTTCCAGCAAGCGCAAAAACGCCCGCCGTAAGCGGCGAAGCGACACTGGTGCCCGCGACGGTGAACCAGCCTCCGTCGAGACTATCGTATTCGGCAACGAACTGTGCGACCGCAGATACGTCGGAGTCGGTTCGAGACGTGCACCCGGTGTCGTGTTGCCACGACGGTTTGGTAATGCCGGGGGCGCAACCGCTGCCGGCATCCGGCCACACCGTTTCGGAGTAGTTCGACCCACTCTTTGAGATGATGGTGCCGCCGATGGAAACGACGTTGGCCAGCGCTTCAGGGGCGCCGTTCTGGTTGTACGCGTCATCGCCGGAGGCCGCGAGATAGACGACGCCGGGCGTATTGAAGTAGCTAGCGAAGTTCGAGTCACCGCACTGGACGTCGTCGTAGCAGATCCAGCTGTTGCTGACGATGTGCGCGCCAAGCGTTACGGCTTCCGTCTCGGCCTTCTCTAGATCCGTGATTGTGTCTTGAGCTTCGATGAGGTAGATCGTGCACTTCGGGCACGAGGCCGAGACCATTTCGACGTCGAGCATGATTTCAACGCAGGTTCCGTAATTCTGGCAACTGGGTGGATAGCTGCTCTGTTGCCCGCTCGAGTTGTACTTTGTCAAGTTGGCCGTACCGAGACCGAAGTTCGTGCGGTACGTGGCCAAGTCCGAGACGGCATTGGCATCATCGCCCCAAATGACGATGGCGACGACCTGGCCGGCTCCTTGGGAGGATGACGGCAAGTTGTAGCGGGCCTGGAAGTCAGCCGGAGCCCAGCCGGCAACGTCGGGACCGAATCGGCCCTTACTTTCGACCAGCGCCAGACACGTTGGCCGCCCGATCACTTGCGGACACGCCGGTTTTGCCAAATGCTGTGCTTGCCATTGGGGGATGTGGTTAAGCGGCCGGCCCGGTAGCGAGCTAAAGCCGCCTCCGGTCCCGGTCGTGCCGCTCATGCCGGGCACGCTGGAATTGCTGCCGGAACTACAGGCGGCAATTGCGAGTGCAGCTAGAAGCGGCACCGCTAGTTTGATGGGTCCGTTCACGAATGCTCCCTTCACGAGATGTTGTGGGATGTGGGGGAGGGAAATATTTAGGGCCGGGGCGGGCGCCGACCTGTCGGCGGCCCCCCGGCCCTCTTTCCTTAGCGTAGATGTTCGCTGAGAGGCCCTTTAGAAGGCCTTGACGCCGTTGGGCGTTCCCCAGCCGGTCGGTCCGTCGTAGCCCTTTACCGCGGTGCAGAGATAGCTGCCGCCGCACGAGCCATTCGACCCGGCCGTGATGTCATGCAGCTCCTTCTTGTATTTCTTCTTCTTGAGCTTCCAGAGGTTCTGGCCGGCATTCTGCGCGCTGGCATTACCCGCTAGGCCGTAAACGCCGCCAATCATGGGCGAGGAGACGCTGGTTCCGCTGGCCTGGATCCAGCCGCCGTGGCCGTAGGTGTCGTACATGGCGACGGCCTGCGCGACCGCCGAAACGTCGTTCATAGTACGATAGCTGCAGCCGCTGTCGTGCTGCCAGGAGGGCTTGGTGATGCCGGTCGCACAGCCCGAGCCGGCGCTGCGCCAAGCAATTTCACTGTAGGTCGAGCCGCTCTTGCTCAAGATGGTTCCACCGACGGAAACGACCGTAGCTAGCGCGGCCGGCCCCTGCGTTCCGTAGCCGGAATCACCCGACGACGCCAAATACATCACGCCGGGTGTATTGAAGTAAGAGCTGCTGACGCAGTTGTTGTTTCCAAAGCAGCCCCAGCTGTTGCTGACGATATGGGCGCCCAGGCTGACGGCGGTGGCTTCTGCCGTCTGAAGGTCGCCTTGGTCGGCACCGTTTGCCTCGATCAGATAGATCGTGCACTTCGGGCAGACGGCCGAGACCATCTGGACGTCGAGATCAATCTCTAATCCCCAGCCGGTGTCACCCGATGGGTAGCCGCTTTGCTGGCCGTTTTGATTGTATTTCGTAAAGCTCGCCGTTCCGAGCCCGAAGTTCGAACGGTAGGCCGCCAGGTCCGACGCGACGTTGGGATTGTCGTACGCGTCGACGATGGCGACGATCTGACCCGAACCATTGGAACCGGATGGCAAGTTGTACCGCGTTTGGAAGTCGCTCGGCCACCAGCCTGAGACGGCTTGCTGGACCTGCGGCTGCATGCCGTGGTCGATCGGGCCGGCCTTGACGTCGTCGATGAGCGCCAGGCAGTGAGCTTTTTCGGCAACCGCCGGACAGGCGGCGTGGGCCAGATGCTTGGCCTGCCACTCGGGAATGACGTGGGACGGCGCAGCGGCCGTTCCTGCCGAACCGGTCGTCGAGGGCATATTGGAATAGCCGCCGGCATTACAGGCGGAGAGCGCGAGTGCGGCGACGAGCGGCACCGCGAGTCTGATGGATGCGTTCACGGATGCTCCTTTGATTTAGGGACGTTCTGCGAAAACGAGAGCGAGTAACCTTAAGGCCGGGCGCAGTGCCTACCTGTCTATAGAACGGGGGGCTTCCACCGTACGTTCCTCGCCAAGAGAAAACGGGGCGCGGCTGGCGCCGCACCCCGTTCGTGCTTGACCTCGGTTGAGCCCGAGAGCGTTCTTAGAAGGCCTTGATGCCGTTGGGCGTTCCCCAGCCGACCGGGCCCGAGTAGGTGCCGAACTGATTGGTTCCCGCGGTGCAGAGATAGCTGCCGCCGCAAGCGCCGTTACTGCCGACCGAGATGTAGTGCAGCGACTTCTTGCGCTGCTTTTTGGTCATCGTCCAGAAGTGCGAGCCGCCTTTGCTGACCTTCTTGAAGTTTGCAGCAAGGCCGTACACGCCCGCCAGGAGCGGCGACGATACGCTGGTACCGGCGACCGTTCCCCAACCACCGGTCGGGTACGTATCATAAAGAGAGACCGACTGTGCCACAGCGGCAACTTCATTGCCGGTGCGCTTCGAACAGGACGGATCTTTCTGCCACTTCGGTTTGGTAATGACGGAACAGCCGCCGCCGGTGAAGTGCCAGACGGTTTCGCTGTAAGTCGAACCCGACTGCGCGAGCACCGTGCCACCAACCGAGACTACGTTCGAGTAATCGGCGGGATCCTGCATGCCGTATCCGCTGTCACCCGAGCTGGCGAGATAGACGATGCCGGGCGTGTTGAAGTCGTTGTACGACGAGTAGCCGCCGCCGCCACCGTAACTGTTGCTGACGACCTTCGCGCCGAGCTTGACGGCTTCGGCCACGGCAGCATACAGGTTGTTGGTGTAGTTGTCGTCGGCTTCGATCAGGATGATTTTGCAGAGCGGACAGCTGGCCGAAACCATCTGGACGTCCAGATCGATTTCAACTCCCCATCCCGAATCGGGATTCGGATAGTTTTTCTGCTCTCCGCGTTGGTTGTACTTGGTGAAATCCGCCTTGCCCAAACCGTACGCGGTACGATACGTGGCTAAGTCGGACGCGACGTTCGGATTGTCGTAGGCATCAACGATCGCGATGACGGATCCGGCGCCCTTGGTAATCGGAAGATTGTAGGCGGCCTTGAAGTCCGCCGGCTTCCAACCCGGATAGAGCGGGGTCATGCCCGCGGGCTCAACCTGGACCAGAACGTCGCACTGCATCCGCCCGTTGGTGCGGGATCCGCTGCAGGCGTGTCTTGCCTGCCCCATCGGCTGCTGCCGGGCTGCGCCGGCCGCGGTGGGGCCGCCGGCCGTGGCCGGCATATTCGAGGAGCCGCCCGCATTACAGGCGGCGATTGCGAGCGCCGCAAGCAGCGGCCCCGCAAGCTTAAGGGATCGGTTCACAACAGCTCCTTATTTAGTGGTTAGCGCTGGGAGCTTGGAGTTACGCTCGGGCGCCGTCGCCACCTTCGAAAACGACGGCCTAGCGTAAGCCAGCAAAGAGAAAACGCGCCTCCGGTCCCAAAGGTGCCCGACGGGAATGGGCCACCTCCGGCGGCAAAGAGTGGCCGTCGTGATCCGCTCCATTCGGCTCGCGGCGCTCTGCGGCGCCGGGGCCCTGGCTTTGGCCGCCTGCTCCTCGGCCTCGTCCAACGCCCTCCCCGGGCCCAGCAGTTCCGTCTTGCCGGGCCCCGGTGCCGGTACGATCGCGCACGTCGTTTATATCGTCCAAGAGAATCGGAGCTTCGATGATCTCTTCCAGGGCTATCCCGGCGCCGACACCGTTTCGAGCGGCAAGAACTCGCACGGAAAGCGGATCAAGCTTCAGCCGATCAGCCTGACCGTCTCCTACGAAATCGATCACTCGGCCGCCGCAATGTTCGCGGCATGCAATGGCACCGGATCGCTTCCTGGGACGAAGTGCCGGATGACCGGTTTCGACCGCGAGCGGCAGTACGTCGGACCGCGAAACGGCATGTTCGCCTACGTTCCCCACGAAGAGTCGCAGCCATACTTCGATATGGCGCACGAATGGGTGCTTTCGGATCGCACTTTCGCCTCGCAGCTCGACGAAAGTTTCGTCGCCCATCAGTACATTATTGCGGCCCAGGCAAAATCGAGCGTCGACGTGCCCTTCGGGCCCTGGGGCTGCGAGGGCGGCCCGTTCGACGACGTGCAGACGCTTACCGAGCAGCGCGGTTACGGCGACCAGCAGCGCGCCTGTTTCAACTATCAGACCCTCGGCGACGAGCTCGATGCGGCGAACCTCTCGTGGCGCTTCTATACCAGCAAGTATACAAATCCGACCAGCGGCTATTGGTCGGCCTATCAGGCCGTCAAACACGTCTACAACGGCCCCGACTGGCACAAGGTCATCACGCCGCAAAAACGATTTCTTGCTGACGTGGCCGCCGGTAAGCTGGCGAGCTTTACGTGGATCACGCCGCTCTGCCGCGACTCCGATCACTTGATGTGCGGCGGCGGCGACGGACCTTCGTGGGTCGCATCGCTGGTCAACGCCGTTGGCGAGAGCAAGTTCTGGGATACCACGGCGATCTTCGTGCAGTGGGACGACTGGGGCGGCCTGTACGATCACGTTCCACCCCCGCATAAAGACTACGATGGGCTTGGATTTCGCGTTCCGCTCATGGTGATCTCGCCGTACGCCAAGAAAAATTACGTCTCTCACGTGCAGTATGAAACGGCCAGCGTGCTCCGATTCGCCGAAGATCTCTTTGGCCTGCCGTCGCTGGCCGACGCCGACGCGCGAGCGACCTCACCGGCCGGCGACTGCTTGGACCTCTTTGCGAAGCCGCGGAAGTTTGTTCCGATAAAAGCGCCGCGAACGCGCGAGTATTTCATCAACCGGGAGCCCGGTGATAACCGCATCCCCGACGAACAATAGACCCTCGTCAGTGCCGTAGGGGAGAGCAACCTCTGGAAAACCAAGTGCCGGCGCCGTCCTGCCGTGGCTACGATAGCGCCGCTTTTCGCGTTCCTATACTGGTGATCTCGCCTTACGCCAAGACGGACGCAATAATTTATCAATGAGGAACCCGATGATCGCATTCCCGACGCGCAATAATAAATTCATCAATCTCGTGACTATGCTGGCGCTGGGTGCCTGTTCGATTCGCGGCCAGAGCATTGCACCGCCGACCAGCGCCGACTCGGCACTGCAGTATCTCAATCAGACCGGCGCGGGCAAGATAAAGCACGTCGTTTGGATCGTGCAAGAAAACCGCAGCTTCAACGATATCTTCATGGGATTCCCCGGCGCGCAAACGTCGAGCACCGGCAAACTCTCCAGCGGCCGCCGCATAGCCCTCAAACCGGTGAGCCTGAAGGTTACCTACGACATCGATCACTCGGCCGGGGCGATGTTCAACGCCTGTGACGGTCAAGGCACGCTCCCCGGTACCGAGTGCAAGATGGACCACTTCGATAAAGAAACCTACTTCGGCGGTCCGCGTCATCCGCAGTACGTCTACGTTCCACACGACGAGAGCAAGCCGTATTGGGACATCGCGCACGAGTTCGTACTCGCCGATCATATGTTCCAGTCGCAGCTCGACGAAAGCTTCGTCGCCCATCAGTACATCATCGCTGCGCAAGCCG
>DATAPM010000384.1:0-4749 GCA_036265225.1 Vulcanimicrobiaceae bacterium | reverse complement strand
AGACCAGCGACGTTCCGGCGGCATAGGCCGGCGGAAATCCCATCAACAACCGCATGATGGGAACCAGGATGAATCCGCCGCCCAGGCCCACCATCGATCCAAAGATGCTGGCGACGAACGCCGCGGCGAAAAGCTCTAGCGAAAAGAGCACGCCGTTGCGGGGAAGGAAGGCGGCCTAGTTCGAGCGGCCGATGTAACGCCGATCGCGCGTGTCGATGCGAATAACGTTACCCGTTTCGATAAAGAGCGGAACCGCGACGGTCGCTCCCGTTTCGAGCTTAGCCGGCTTGGTAACGTTCGTTGCCGTATCTCCGCGAAATCCGGGATCGGTCTCGACCACCTTGAGCTCGACGTGTGCGGGCAAATCGACCCCGATCGCCGATCCGTCGTGAAACTGAACGTCGACGACCATTCCGTCCTTGAGAAAGTCGGCCGGGCCGCCGATGATGTCGCGCTGCAGCGTTACGTTCTCAAAGCTTTCCTGGTCCATGAAGTGGAAACCGTCGGCGTCGTTATACAGCATCTGCATCTGGCGGTTGTCGACCGTCGCGCGCTCCAGCTTTTCGCCGGCGCGAAAGGTGCGCTCCAGCGTCGTGCCCGTCTTGACGTTCTTCATCCGCGTGCGAACGAACGCCGAACCTTTCCCGGGCTTTACGTGGAGGAACTCGATGACGGTCCAGAGTTGCCCGTCGACGACGATGGTCACGCCGTTGCGAAGGTCGTTTGACGAAATCACGACGCTAGGAGTACGGTCCGGGGTCTGTCAAGCCCTGGCACTGCGCGCAAAGCTGGTTATGGCGCCGTTTTGGAGAGTCGAATCGGATTTTCGGTGCCCGCGAGCAACCGGCGAACGTTGTCGCGATGCGTGAAGAGGACCAGCAGCGCGGCGAAGATCCCGTATGCCGTTACCGCGAGCGAACCGCCGAATCTCCAGAGGGCCACGGCGGCTAGCACGCTTCCGAGGATCGAGCCGACCGAGGAGTACCGCGTTACGCCCGCGCCGACTGCCCATCCGGCCACGGCGACGAGTCCGGCCGGCCAGCAGAGCGCGAAGATCGCCCCGAACGAGGTCGCGATGCCTTTGCCGCCGCGAAATCCGAGCCACGGGGAAAAACAATGTCCCAGCACGGCTCCGGCGGCAATCAGCGCAGCGACGGGCTCGCCGCGAAAGGCGGCAGTCGCCCACAACGTTGGGACGAAACCTTTCAGTGCGTCGAGCAGCAGAACGGCGATCGCTCCGCCGCGTCCGAGCGTGCGGAGCGCGTTCATCGCGCCGATGTTTCCCGAACCTTGCGCCCGGATGTCGCGCCGGTAAAAGACGCGCCCGACGATATATCCAAAGGGAATCGAGCCACCGAGGAAGGCCAGCACGAAGGCGGCGATCCCGACCGGCCAGTTCACCGCGGATCCTCGTCATCGCCGCGCCGAGGTCGAAACTCGAGCGAGAGCGGGACGCCTTCGAAGTCGTATTCGCGGCGCAGCACGTTCTCCAAGAAGCGCTTATAATGGGGAGCGACCAGTTCCGGATCGTTGCAATGCATGACGATGAGCGGCGGATGCGTCGCCGGTTGCGCCGCATAGTATATCTTGAGCAGCCGGCCGCCGTACGGTGAAGGCGGATGCGCCACTACCGTGTTGCGGATCGTCGTATTGAGCTGCGGAGTCGGAATGCGCCGGTCGAGATTTTCAGCCACGCGCGCCACGAGCGGCATCAACCCGCCCAATCGCCGCCCGGTCTTTGCCGATAGAAAGAAGATCGGTGCGAAGGCTGCAAAAGGAATTGCCTCGCGCACGGCGGCCGCCAGATCGGCCTGGGTGAACTCGGCGCCTTGTTCCCTAACGAGATCCCACTTATTGCCGACGACGATGAGCCCCTTACGCTCCTCGATGGCGATGCCGGCCAGGCGCCGGTCCTGCGTCATGATGCCGGTCATCGCATCGAAAACGAGCAAGGCGATGTCGCAGCGCGCGATCGCGGCGAGCGAACGAAGCGCGGCGTAGTACTCGATTGCGCCGTGCGCTTCGGGTTTCTTGCGAGCGCCGGCCGTGTCGACCAAACGATAGGAGCGATCGTGCCAGCGGAAGAGCGCGTCGACGGCATCGCGCGTCGTGCCGGGTATCTGCGAAACCAGGGTGCGCTCCTCACCAAGCAGCGCGTTGACAAGCGAACTCTTTCCGACGTTCGGACGGCCGATTACGGCGAGCGCAAGCTCTTCCTCGGCGGCGGCATCCGAAAGCTGCGGCGGTAAGAGGTCAACGATGCGGTCGAGCAAATCGCCCGTGCCTTCCCCGTGCACTGCCGAAACGGCGATCGGTTCGCCGAAACCAAGGCCCCCGAACTCGGCATGGACTCCGGCCGAGGCATTGGGCGATTCGGCTTTATTGGCAACGATCACGATCGGCCGGCGCTTTCGGCGCAGGATGTTTGCGACGTCGTCGTCGAGCGGGTGGCGCCCGGTCTGCGCGTCCACCACCATGACGATTACGTCGGATTCTTCGGCCGCGGCTTCGGCCTGGCGGCGGGTTGCCTCGGCCAGCTCCACGCCGTGCGCTACGTCGGCATTCGGGTCGATACCGGCGGTATCAACGATGCTAAAGACGCGTCCGCGCCAGTCGCAGAGCGCGTAAAGGCGATCGCGCGTGACGCCCGGCGTATCCTCCACGATTGCCAGACGGCGGCCGATGAGCCGGTTGAAGAGGGCGCTCTTGCCCACATTGGGCCGGCCCACGATCGCCACGGTCGCGGGACGAAGCATCCCCCCGGTACCGGCGGACTCAAGCGTTTGCACCGTCCTCATCTTCTCAGTACGGTCGAGCGAGACCCATCGGGCCGGAACGGCCCCCATCTCACGCGAAGTGCGGAACGGCATAGATTATGGCCAGCATTTACATTGAGACGTTCGGCTGTCAGATGAACGAGGCCGACTCGCAGTACATCGTCGACCGGGCGCTGCTCGCCGGGTACGGCGTGGCTAACTCACCTGAGTCTGCCGACGTCGTATTGCTCAATACGTGCACCGTCCGCGACAACGCCGAGCGGCGCGCTTACGGTCGAATGAATCATTTCAAAGTCCTCAAGAAGGCAAATCCGGCGGTGCGCTTGGTCGTCATGGGTTGCCTTGCCGAGCAAGACCGCGATCGAATGCAGCGGCTCGCACCCCACGTCGACGCCGTCTTCGGCACGCGCGAGCTCGCGCTGCTGGCCGACCGGCTGGAGTCGTGGCGGCCGGCGTTCGGGGACGGGCGCGACCTTTCTCAAGACGATCGCGACAATATTCTGACCTTTGCTCTCGGCGGCACCGGAGATGGAATCGCCGGCGACTTCTCACGGCTGCGCGCCTTCGCAACGGTGCAGCGCGGCTGCTCCTACTACTGCACGTTCTGCATCGTCCCTCACGTGCGCGGCCGCTTCGATCATCGTCCGCAAGCAGCCATCGTCGCGGAAGTGTGCGATCGCATCGCCGAAGGGGCGCGCGAAATCATGCTGGTCGGACAAACCGTCAACGCTTGGCGCGATCCCGCGACGGGGGCAGACTTCGGCGATCTCTGCCGGGCGATATCGAAGGGTTCCGGTTTGGAACGGCTGACCTTCATATCGCCGCATCCCAAGGACTTTACCGTCAAGATGCTCGACGACCTCGCCGGCCTCGACGCACTCAATCCGCGCATCCACTTGCCGCTTCAGTCGGGAAGCGACGCGATGCTGCGGCGAATGAACCGGAAGTACACGCTCTCCGCCTTTCACGAGAGAGTCGAGTGGATTCGCGAGCGCTTCGGAGACTGCGCGATTACCACGGACTTGATCGTCGGATTCCCCGGCGAGACGGAGGAAGACTTTCAGGCGACGCTGCGCTATGTGGACTCAGGCGTGTTTGCCAATGCGTTTACTTTCATTTATTCGACGCGGCGGGGAACGCCCGCGGCGCGCTGGGAGCAGGTGCCGCGCGAGGTCGCGCTCGACCGCTTTGGGCGCCTCCTCGACGCACAGAATCGCGTCACGCGCGCCTATCACGACCGTAAAATCGGCACGACCGTGCGCGCGCTGATCGTCGGCGACTCGAAGAAAGACGCCGGCAAGCTGAGCGCCAAAACGACGGACAACGTAACCATCGTCGCGCCTAAGCCGCCCGACTACGCCGCGAACCGAGATGGCGGCGAGCATCCCTACGCACGGACGCCATGGCTCGATGTGGCCGTCGAGAGCGCGCACGTGTGGGGCTGCTCCGGAACGGTCGTTGGGCGTGCGGCGCGTTTCGACGAAGCCGGCGAGCGCGTGAGTCCCCCGCTCGTCGATCTCACGCTCCCGTACGTCGTTGCATCGGCGCGGTGAAGAACGCTCGAACTCTCGCTTGCGCGCTCGCGCTGGCGTTGACCGCGTGTAACGCCGCCGCCGTCGCGCCACCCCAAAACGCCACGCCGCCGATCGATAGCAGTCTGACCGGAAGCTCGGCGGCACCCGAGTTCGTTGGGTTTTGGGAATCGTGGTCGGATACCAATCGTCAAGACGCCTTCAGCCGCCTCAACCAAGTGCCGAAAGGCGTCACGACTGCCGACGTTGCTTTTAGCATCGCCGATAGCAACGCCATCTCGCCACCGCAGAACGCCTATTCGCTCGGCCCCGGGGCGCGGCATATTCACGCGCACGGCGGGAAGCTGCTGCTCTCTTTTGGAGGGGCGACGTCGTCGTTCGACATCACCGATCCCGACGCGTTTGCGGTTAATCTCGTCGCCTACGCCAAGGCGCATCCC
>DATAPM010000383.1:0-7186 GCA_036265225.1 Vulcanimicrobiaceae bacterium | reverse complement strand
CGAAGGAACGATAGAGTTCGTACGCCGGCCGCAGACGCTCTTTCTCCGTGTCCAACACGACGCGGCGGTACCCGCGCTCGCGCAGGAGCGAGAGAGCGCTCTCGACGAGCGCGCGGGCGGCCCCGACCCCTCGATAGCCCGAGCGCACGAAGAGCCGCTTGAGCACCGCCGTCTCTAGGTCGATCTCGCTGACGGCGACGCAGCCCGCGAGCCGGCCCTCCACCTCGACCAAGAAGGCCGCGCTTCGCCCGCGGTACGCAGAGTCAAGGGACTCCCGGGTCAGGTCTTGGTGATGCCGCAAATCGCTCGGCAACGCTGCCCCATAAGCAGTCAATAGCTCGGCTAGTTGCGCGTACTGAGGCGCGGTTTCGACGCGCAGGGGCTGCAGTGCCATGGTCCTGGCAATTTTCGTTGTGGCTAGGGCGACTTCTGCTTCGCTTTTTCAGAGCAAGGAAGCGCCTCGCGCACGGCGAACGGGCCGGTCCCGGCTTAACGCCGGCGTCCACGGTTCCACTCCTGTTTTAAAACACTCTGCTTTAGCTCGGAGGACTTATTTCAGTGAGAAAAACTTTAGGCATATTCTCCGTTGCAGCAGTCGCGCTGCTCGCGGCCTGTTCGGGCGGTTCCCAAGGAACGATGTCGACGATCCCCGGCGGCGTCAACAGCTTAGGTCACGGCGGTTCGGGGCTCGCTGCATCGGGCATTGCCACCAAGTTTATCGGCATGGCGCACGCCCATCCGACGCACTCCCACGGCGTTAAGGTGCCCGGCGGTGCGAACAGCCTCTACGTTTCCGACGCCGGCCTCAATGTGGTCGACGTGCTTGCCAACAACACCTGGTCCTATACCGGCAGCATCAGCGCCAGCATCAACGGTCCCGATGGTAACTGGGTCGACAAGAAAGGCAACATCTACGTCGCCAATTACGGTGGCCCGTACGTCACGGAGTACAACAAGGCTGGAAATCTCATCTACACGTACAGCAGCGGCATAACCGATCCGGTCGCCGTTACCACGGATAAGAAAGGTCACGTTTACGCAGCCGACTTCAACGGCAACTTCGTGACGGAGTTCAATCAGCAGAGCAACACGCCGGTCGCAACCTGCTATCCAGGCGGCTACGGCGAAGGCGTTGCCGTCGACAAGCACGGCAACGTATTTGTTGCTTGGACGAACTTCAGCATCGGCATCATCACGGAGTATGTCGGTGGTCTCAGCGGATGCAGCGGGACGAATCTCTCGGTTCCGTTGGAGTGGGTCGGAGGCATGGTCATCGACAAGCACGGCAACATCGTGATCTGCGATCAGCTCGCCGAGTCGGTCGATATTATTCCCCCGCCGTACAACTCGGTGAGCAGCACCCTGGGCTCGGGATGGAGCGATCCGTTCCACGTCACGATCAACAAGAAGAACAAGCAGGCCTACGTGGCCGACGCGGGTACCGGAGAGGTTACCGTCCTAACGTATCCGGGCGGTACCGTTCAAGCGGTGCTCAACTCGAGCAACGGCATCTCGCTCGGATACAGCGCCGTCGACGGAAAGAACTTCGTTCCGTAAACGGCCGATCCGAATTCACCGGAAAAGCCGGTGGTTTAAAGGGCGCGTCGCTGCGGCGACGCGCCCTTTTCAAAATGAAAGCCCAGACCGCTCACCGAAAGCAGCCTCGCCGCCGTTTGGAAAAGGAGGTCTTGGAGCTTTGCAGTTAGGTCGCCGTACGCTCGCCGCTCTTGCCGCCGGCGTGCTGCTCTCCGGCTGCGCAATGCCGGCAGCCTCGCTCTCGCCGAATCCATCGGTGACCGCAGCCGCGCAAAGAGCCTCGATTTCCCCGGACGCGTGGCGGGGCAGTCTCCTTTACGTTGGCGGCGACAAGGAAACGTACGTCTTCAAATATCCCGGCGGCAGACTGCTGGGGAGCATCCCGATCGGCTCGTTCGGAATGTGCTCCGATGCAAAGGGTGACGTTTTCGTGACCCGGGTGAGCGTCATCTTCGAGTTCCCGCATGGCGGAACGACTCCGGTCGCAATCTATAAAGCGCCCGGCACCGTCTATTCTTGTGCCGTCGATCCGACGACGCAAAACTTTGCCGCGGTCGTGTTTTGTCTCTCCGGCTGCGGCGATTCCATCGCCGTTTACCGGCAGTATCCCCAGGCGCCGCCCACAATCTTTCACGATTCGAAGCTGCACTCGATGCTCTATTGCGGATACGATGCTGCCGGCAACCTCTACGTCGACGGCTACGACAAGAACGGAGCGTTCATGATTTCGGAGCTGCCCGCCGGCGCGCAATCGTTTACCAACATAACCTTCCGGGACAACATTGCGGCCGCCGGACAGATCCAGTGGGACGGCACCTACATGACGGTCGAGACGCGCTTCCAACCGAAAATTTATCGGCTAAAGCTTTCCCGCTCCGGGGGAAAGATCGTGAGCACCACACAGCTCACCGGCGTCGGTGCGCGCTCGTCGCAGTCGTGGATCCAAGGGAACGCCGTCCTCGTGCCGACTGGGCCGGGAAATAAACGCCCCAAGGTGATCGGCATGTGGAAGTATCCGCGGGGCGGCAAGGAGATCCGGCGTCTCGGCGGCTTCATTCCGCCGGAACGCCAGATCGACGGCGTGACGGTCAGCGTCAAACCAAAGGGTTAGCCAAGTTCCGGAAACGAGCGAACTTTACGGTAACAGCGTTTCGCGCGATACGGCGGTCCGCTGAACCGCGCCGTCACTAAAGGGGAGCGGCCACAGCCGGCCCGCAATCCACGCCGCCGCTTGATCTGTGTAGTGTCCCGATCCAGGCTCGCCCGATTCGCCTTGCGGTAGCGTGATGCCGCCGGAATCCCAATCACCCACGTCCCACACCGCGCGGAAGCTCTGCGCGTAGCCGGGCGTCTGCACGTGCAGCGTAAACGCGTCGCCGTTACCGGGGAGCGTGACGCCGTCGAGAAAGTTGACGCCGAGCTTCGAAAGTGAGTTGAGCACCGGCACCGCTCCGGCCACTTGCCATGGCAAGGCCGCCGCCGGCGTCGACTTGGCCCACGGAT
The DNA here is from genome assembly GCA_036265225.1 of Vulcanimicrobiaceae bacterium. Lineage (GTDB taxonomy): Bacteria > Vulcanimicrobiota > Vulcanimicrobiia > Vulcanimicrobiales > Vulcanimicrobiaceae > Cybelea. Next base: position 4,147 of record DATAPM010000383.1, on the reverse strand, counting down.
TGCCGAGGGAACGAGCCGTTTCCAAGAGCGTCGGCATTCGTCCGTTATGATGGTCGGTAAGGCGTAAGCGCGCCGCTTCTACGATCGTCCCTGTCGTCGAAGCGCCGTCCATCTCGCCGTTCCAGCCGGTCAGCAACTGCGCGAGCGCGGCGTCGTTACGGCGCACTGCCGGCGCGATCGAACGCGCCAGCTCGCGCTCGGGCAGCGAGAGCACGTCCATCTGCATTCGGGCAAAAGCATCGATGTCGTAGGCGTGTCCCGAACGCAGCATCTGCGCGATTCGATACGCGCGGTACGGCGGCGCAAACTGCGGGCTGAGGTGCAGCGGGTAATGCGAGTCGTACATCTTGTTGTTGGCGGTCCAGACGATCGCGTTTCGCGATGGCTGGACCTTCGGCAGTGCGGCGAATGGGATCGGCGGATAGTCGCGAGCCAAGTCTGCGGCCGGGTGGAACCACCGGGCCCGCACGGGGTCGTTGGGAATCGTTCCGGCCAACACGTAAGCGGCGCGGCCGCCGATGTCGGCGAGCGCGACGTTGAGCGACGGCTGCGGCAGTTTGGCCAAAACGGCAGTCGCTGCGTCGTTCGATGCGGCACGATCGAGCGCCAGGAAGGTCGTCGCCGGGGAGCTGGGATGCTCGTACGCAACCCATCGAACCAGCTCGAACTCTCCGTCCTTCGTGGTGACGCCGAACTCGCGCTTCGTCCGGTAGAAGCGCTTGACCACCGTGCGTGCAAAACGAACGCCGATCTGCTCGTTCTCCCAGGCCGCCTCGTCCAGACGTGCCGGCGGATTGAAAACCGAGAGTGAGGTCACGGTGCCGGCCGTCGCACCCCATGCAACGCGCTCGTTGTGCCCTAAGACGACCGACGGCAATCCGGGCAGGGTCACGCCGGCAACGTGATATCCGGGCGAGTGTAAGTCGATCAAATACCAAACCCCGGGAATACCGAGTCCCAAATGCGGATCGTTGGCGAGGAGCGAACGTTTGTGAGCCGCTAAGTTCGCGCCGACGGCCCACTCGTTGCTGCCGATCGGTGCGCGCGCGTCGGAGAGCTCGCTCACCAGCGTATTGAACCGGCGACGATTACAGCGGTCGCCTTGGGCCATCCCGGCTAAACCAGCGGTGACCGGGGCGTCGTAGCACGGATCGGTAAGTGGAAAACGCTCCCGCAGCAACGACAATCCGCCCCGCCGGTAGGCGGCGTCGCGAGGCGCGATCGCGTCCCAATCGTCAATGAGATCGAGCACCTCGGCCATTCCAACTGCAAGCGAATCCTCCGGCGTCCACGCCCGCGGCTTATAGCCGAGCAGACGAAACTCGACCGGCAACGGTTCGCGCCGCATCGCAGCATTGACGCCGTCGCTGAACTCGCCCAGGATGCGGCGCGTCGGCAGATCGAGATGGGCCCACTGCGCCGCCACGATGGCGCGAATAGGAATGGCGCGTTCCTCTTCGTCGGTTCGCAATGCGGGGCCGCCAAAGACTTCGGCGAGCTCGCCCCGGATGAAGCGTCGCAGCAAGTCCATTTGGAAGAGACGGTCCGACCCTTCGACGTAACCCTGAGCGAAGAAGAGATCGCCGTCGTTTCCGGCGAGAATGTGCGGCACGCCTCGATCGTCGCGCAGGATCGAAACCGGGCCGTGCAGCCGCAGTCCCGAGATCGTCCCCGTGTAGCGCGCGTGGGAGCGCATTCCGAGCGCCGCGTTGATTGCATAACCGAGGATGACGATCGCAGGAAGTGCGACCACGATCGTGCAAATACGCAGAAATCGCTTCATCTACGAGCGGTCACGCCTCCACGTAGATGTCGTCGCCTTCGACCTCCGCCTCGAAGGTCATCACCGGCACGACCGCCGGCAGCGTAAGCGCGTCGCCGGTGCGAACGTCGAAGGTCGCGCCGTGCCGCGGACAGACGATGCACTCCCCTTCGAGGTCGCCCTGGTCGAGCGGTCCGCCGTCGTGCGTACAGACGTCTTCGATCGCATAGATTTTTCCGCCCACGTTACAGAGAAGGATTCCGGTCGAATCAACGACGACGCGCCGGGTCGTGCCCGGCGCTAGCTCCGAAACCTTCGCCGCGAGATGCCTAGCCATGTTCGTTGCCTTCTCCGCTTCCAGCAAGGTTACTTGTATACCGTAGCGCGAGGCTCTCCCACTGCGACCAGAATGCGGCGTCGGGGCGTCTGACGTCGCAGGCAAGATCGAAGAGAAGAGCATATGCGTCGCGCGCTATTCGTCCCGCGGACGTCGAGGCGTCGACGTCCGCGATTGAAAAGACCGTGTGGCGGAGTTTTTCGTCGAGGAACTCATTGGTGAAGCGATCGATTTCCCGTGCAACCTCGTTCTCACTCGGGTCAATCGCGAGGCCGTGGGCGATGCGCTGCAACTCGCGTCGCGGCTCGATCATGAAGCGGTCGTAATCGACAACCATCGTGACCTTGCCGGCGGTACGGTCGAAGAAAGGGATGCCGTACGCCAGCCAGAGCTGCAACGCCGTTTCCAAGGGCATCTGCTGACGCGCGAAGAGTGATTTGGCGACGCTCATTGGATTGCGGATGACGAGAAGGTAGGCGTCGTCGACGGCGCACGCCGCGAACACATCGAGCCAGAACGGAAGTACGCGCATGGTGCGCGGATCCTTGAAGCCCCACAGCGCGTTGCGGCAGAAAGCGCGCCGGATATACGCGCCCGCAGTACGGCGGAGTTTGCGCGCCGCATTTGAGTCCAGCAGGCTGAGGTCGACCGGGGCGACGGCATCCCACGTTAGCCCTAAGGCTCCCAGGACGCGCTCGTTGAGGTCGACGATGCCTTTGTCTTCCCAATAGCCGGTTGGATTTTCCGGCTGAGCGTCGAGGAAGTCGTTGCCGAGAAAGACGCCGAGCGCCGCAACGCCGCGCGTTATCGCGCTGGTACCGCTGCGGTGCATGCCGAGGACGGCGATGGTTCGCGAACGCGCGGCGCTATTTACGGGCTGCCAAAGCCTGTGGAGCCACGAACCGATCGACATACCGTAGTCGCGGTTCTGCCGCTCTCGCGCTTGACCTGGCGGAGGCGCCGAACATTCTAACTCAACGTCCTCATCGCGTTGACGCCTCAACGCGCCGGCTCGTGCCATAATGGCTGGCGTGAACGGCATCGTCCGGCGAAGCGCCGGCCCTTTATTAATGGGGCCGGCATTAGCTTGGATGCTGGGCGCCTGCGGTGGTCCGTACTCCTCCTCACCAATCCCCTCGCGGCTAACGCAGGCGCCCACCCTCACATCCGGCGTTCGTCCGATGTCGACGACGAATTGCCGAACGCTCGACGACCCGCGCTACTCCGGCCAAGACGAGCTCCTGGCGATAAACAGGCGCGGCGTCGTGCTCGGCTACGATAACGGATCCTATTTAGCGTGGCCTCCGTACGGGCCGAAAGACTATCGTTATCTCGGCGAGTACCCCGGCGCCCAGCGCACGGTGATCACCGGATTCGCCGGCAAGCGCGTTATGGTTGGATACGTCACGAATCCGAACCAACTCAAAGGCACTTGGGGGTTTATCAGAACCAACGGCCTTTGGAGTATTCTGAGCAGCCGCAAAGGCAAGGGTCAGGATTCCGTAACCGAACTTCTGGGTGTAAATCGACACGGTGTCGCAGCCGGCTTTTACCTGAACCGCCATGGCGTCGCCGTACCATTCGCCTAAGGCGTAGCGTCGGAGGGATTTACCGTCCTTCATCCGCCCGGAGCTGCAGGTGCGGGGGCCGCTGCGATTGACGATCCGGGAGCGATCGCCGGTTTCTTTGCCGGCTCAGATGGTTCGGTGAGTGGATTCCTTTACCAACGACACGCATACACCGAGCTATCCTATCCGGCCTCCGTCAATACGTGGTTCTTTGGAATCGCACCGGACGATAAAATCGTCGGCTCTTACCTAGACTCTTCCAAGGCCACGCACGGTTTGCTCCTGACGCATCCAACCGGTACTCCGCAGTGGCGGTCCGTCGACATCCCCGATGCGGTAGCGACCGAGGCGCGAGGCATCAACGCCGAAGGCGAAATCGTGGGCGATTACGTTGACGCGCTGGGCAACACGCACGGCTTTCTCTGTCGGTAGGTTAGGTTCCGTAACGGCGCTGACGTGAAGCGTAGTCGTCGAGGGCCG
>DATAPM010000382.1:0-20318 GCA_036265225.1 Vulcanimicrobiaceae bacterium | reverse complement strand
TATGCGCGAACCGCGAGCGCTTCGTCTACGGCGGCTACCAGCGCGCGAAGCGCCGGCTCGACGTCACCTTTGAGATGCACTCGCACGCCACGCCGATGGCGTTTATCGAGCGACATCCAGTCGCCCAGCGCTTGCGCTGCGAGCAGCGTTCGGAATCCGACGTTCATTCCGGGGATCATCGGGTCGTCGGGATCGTCGGCGGTGATCTGCAACACCACGCACGTATCCGGGCCGCCTTTATGCAGCTGTCCGGTCGAATGGAGGAAGCGCGGTCCGAAGCCAACGGTCGTCGCAACCCGGCGTGCGTCGCGAATCTTCAGCCGCAACTCGTCGAGAAGGGCCAGGTGCGTCTCGTTCCGGGCGATGTAGGCCGTTATCGCGTTATAGTCGTGGGGACGCAGCTGGGCGAAGAGTCCGGCGAGCGCTTGGGGCGGCGTCTGCGCGGAGATTCCCGTGCTACCCGACAGATACGTGACGTTAAACGCCGGGCCGTCCACGTTGGGTTTCGGCTCGTCGAAGCTGCCGTTCTTCGCGTACTGCTGCAGCAGCGCGACCGTATTATCTTTAGATTCCTGAACGTTGGGCTGATCGAAGGCATCGATGCCTAGGATCACGCCGGCCGCGGCGACGGCGATCTCCCAAAGGTAGAACGGTTCGCCGACGTCGTACGCGTCGTTCATGTCGAGGCGGATGACCGGATGACCGGCGGCTTCGAGCGCCCGCAGCTTGTCGTCAGCCTCCGCCTCGGGCTTGGGTAGATTCGCGCCGACGTAAACGACGACGCGGTCGTCGCCGTAGTCGTTGGGTATGCCCAGCGCCTCGCCCTCGATGGGCACGATGCCTTTGCCCATCTTTCCGGTGGACTCGGCGATGAGTTGTTCGGCCCACGCCCCGAAGGCTTTGACCGCCGGATGCGTGACGATCGTCAGCTTGTCGCGGCCATCGCGCGCCAGACCGCCGATTGCCGCGCCGAAACGCACGCCTGGAGCCGTGCGCGGATCGACGCTGCGGTCGTTGGCGTGCATCGCGCCCAGCGCGCGGTCCAGAAGAAGATTGATGTCGTATCCAGCGGTCGCCGACGGCGCGATGCCGACGAACGAGAGCGCCGAGTAACGGCCGCCGATGTTTGGATCGTTCTCGAAGTCGGCACGGAAGTCCATATCCTGCGCCTCTTTGTCGAGCTTCGTACCGGGGTCGGTGATGGCGGCGAAGTTTCGGCCCGCCGATGCGGCACCGATCTCTTTGGAAACCTTCTCGTAGAAGTACGCATAGAACGCGTTGGGCTCGGTGGTCGTGCCGCTCTTGCTCGAGATGACGAAGAGCGTCGAGACGATGTCGATCCTGCCTTCGAGCTCCTTAATTTGTTGCGGACAGGTCGAGTCGAGCACGTAGAGTTGCGGGAAGCCGTCGATTCTTCCGAAGGTGTCGGCGATAATGTCCGGTGCGAGCGAGCTGCCGCCCATGCCGCAGACGACGGCAAAGTCAAAGACGTCCTTTGCGGCCGACGCGAAGCTGCGAAGCCCCGGGACTTCGTCGAGCATATGCTGCGGAATGTCCAGCCATCCCAGCGCCTTCTTGATGATCGCGACGTGGTCGGGATCGCTCGACCACAGCGTCGCATCGAGCGACCAGAGCCGCTTGAGAAAATCCGCCTTCGCTAACTGGTCGAGCGCGCCGTCGAAGATTGGCTGCGACGAACCGAGCGAAAAATGCACGCGGTCGGCACCGCCCGAAGCCAGAAGCTTCTGTTTGTAGACGATCGCCCCGAGCAGCGCGGCAAACGAGTCGGAGAACAGTTTAACGCCTTCGGTCTGCAGGTCCGATGTGACCTCGAAGAGCGATATCTTAGCGTCCTGCAGTCCGCGCATCACGTCCGTCGCTTCGCGCAGGTCGGTCTCGACCGTGTCGGGCAAAACCGTGCCGTGATCGAGCAGCGCTTCGAGCGTCGTCGGCGGCATGGTGTTGACCGTCTCCGGTCCGACAACCGTTTCGACGTACATCAAGTCGGGATAGTGCGGGTTCTTCGTTGAGGTAGAGGCCCACAGCGGACGCTGCACCGCAGCGCCAGCCGCCCTGAGCGGCGCGAAGTCGTCGCCTTCAAAGAGCTCCTTGAACTTTTGATAGGTCAGCTTCAGATTGGCAATACCGGCCTTGCCCAAGAGGTGATCGAGTTTGTCGCCTTTGGCGATGCAGTTTTGCAGCATCTTGTCGACGACCGTGTCGATGCGGCTGACGAAGACCGAGTTGACCGAGCGAACCTTGTCGACCGGCTCACCATCACCGGCACGGCGCTGCAGGCCTTTGATGTAGGCGCGCGCCGCCTTCTCGTACATCTCGACCGAGAAGATCAGCGTAACGTTGATGTTGTAGCCGCGATAGATCGACTCTTCGATCGCAGGCAAGCCCTCTTTCGTTCCCGGAATCTTGATCATCACGTTGGGACGGTCGACGCGCCCCCACAGCTCCTCAACCATCGCAATGGTGCCCGGCGTATCGTGGGCCAACAACGGCGAGACCTCCAGGCTGACGAATCCGTCGTTCCCGCCCGAGGCGTCGTACACCGGACGAAAGGCGTCGCACGCGCTTTGGATATCCTGGACCGCAAGATCCCAGAAGAGCGCGTCGGCACTCTTCTCCGTTCCGATCAGCTTCGCAAGCTGCTCGTCGTAATCGTTGCCCGCGCCGATCGCTTTTTCGAAGATCGTCGGATTGCTCGTCATTCCCCGCAAGCCCTGATCGATCAGGCGCTGCAGCTCGCCGGAGGCAAACATGCTTCGTCGCAGGTTGTCGAGCCATACGCTCTGCCCGGCGTCGAGCAGTTGCTGGATCGTGTTCTTCATTTTCCTCTCCTAGCGGGCGGCGAGTGCAAACCGGTCGAGCGCGGTTTGCGCGACATTTTCCGGGGTGAAACCGTAGGCCTTGGCGACGTCGGCCAGCGGCGCCGACGTGCCGAAGCGGTCGATGCCGAACGCGAAGCCCTTGTCCCCAACGTATTTAGCCCAACCCAGCGTCGCCGCCGCTTCGATCGACATGCGGGCGGTGACGTCCGGGGGAAGGACTTCGTCGCGATACGACTGTGGCTCGGCGTCGAAAAGTTCCCAGCAGGGCATCGAAACGACGCGCGTTCGGACGCCCTTGCCGTCGAGAATCTTTTTGGCGTCGAGGGCCAGCGATACTTCCGAACCCGTCCCGATGAGGATAAGATCCGGATCCCCGCCGAGTGCGTCGGCGAGGACGTACGCCCCTTTACCCACCGCCGCGTCGCGCGCTCCGAGGAAGGGGAGCTTCTGGCGGGTTAGGACGAGCACCCACGGGGCGCCCTTGGCCGCGACCGCGAGCTGCCATGCCGCAAGGGTCTCCAGCGAGTCAGCCGGGCGGACCACGTAGCAGTTGGGCATGGCCCGCAGCTGGGCGAGCTGCTCGATCGGCTGGTGCGTCGGGCCGTCCTCCCCCAAAAAGACCGAGTCGTGGGTAAAGATGTAGATCGAGCGCACGCCGCTGAGCGCTCCCAATCTTAGAGAGGGCTTGAGGTAGTCGACGAAGTTGAAGAAGGTCGCTGCAAACGGCAGCAGACCGCCGTGCAACGAGATGCCGTTGGTTGCGGCGGCCATTGCGTGCTCGCGCACTCCGTAATGAATGTTGCGTCCGGCATAGTTCCCCGGCGCGAAGTCGCCGCAGTTCTTCAGATACGTCTTGGTGGACGGATCGAGATCGGCGGATCCGCCAACCAGCTCGGGAAGCGCGGTCGCGATGGCGTTCATGACCGTTCCGCCGGCGTCGCGCGTGGCCACGCTGCCGTTCTCTGCGGTAAACGTTGGCCATGGCAAACCGGCGGGCAGGTCGCCGCGAATGCCGCGCTCGAGGGTCGCGGCAAGATCCGGATTGGCGGTTTTCCAGGCGTCGTAGGTAGCCTTCCACTGCGCTTCCAGCTCGCCGCCCTTCGCTCCGACGCTGCGGAAATACGCGAGCACGTCGTCGGGAACGTAGAAGTCGGGTTCGAGCGGCCAGCCCAGCTCTTCCTTGGATTTTTTAACGTTCTCCGGGCCAAGCGGCTCGCCGTGCGCCATGAAGTTATCCTGTCGAGGCGATCCGTAACCAATGTGCGTGCGAACCGCGATGAACGATGGGCGATCGGTCACGTTTTTGGCGACCGCGATCGCCTGGTCGATCGTCGCGACGTCGTTGCTATGATCGACGTCGATAAACTGCGTCTGCCAACCGCTCGCGTCAAAACGCGCAACCGGATCGTCGGTTAGCGTAATATCGGTCGGACCCGCGAGCGATACGAGATTGTCGTCGTAGAGTACGATCAACTTGCCGAGCTTGAGGTGTCCGGCGAGCGAGATCGCCTCTTGGCTGATTCCTTCCATAAGATCGCCGTCACCACAGATGCAGTACGTAAAGTGATCGACGATGGCTTGATCTTCGCGGTTGTAGACCGCGCCGAGATGCGCCTCGGCAATGGACATACCGACCGAGTTGCCCACGCCTTGTCCGAGCGGACCGGTGGTGGCCTCGACGCCGGGAGTCCGTTCTACCTCGGGGTGTCCGGGAGTCTTGCTTCCGAGCTGGCGGAAGTGCTTGATGTCGTCCAGCGTAAGGTCGTAACCGGTAAGATAGAGCAGCGCGTAGAGCAGCATGGAACCGTGGCCGGCCGAAAGTATAAAACGGTCGCGGTTAAGCCAGTGCGGATCCTTGGGGTTAAATCGAAGATGACGCGTCCAAAGCGTATACGCCATCGCTGCCACGCCCATCGGCATGCCCGGATGCCCCGAGTTGGCCTTTTGGACCGCATCGACCGCAAGGAAGCGGATTGCGTTGATTCGTTGCTCGTCGGCCGGCGAATTCGCCATGAATCTCCTTTCACTACGCGGGGGCGGGCTTACCTGGTGCCGTAGCATTCGCGCGTGACGGTAGAACAACTGCAAGCTCAAATCGCCGCGTTAGAACGGGGCGAGGGAAACGTGCAAGGGCCCGAAGGACATGCGATCGACGAGGCCATTGCAATGCTCGACGACGGCTCGCTGCGGGTCGCCGAACCGCGAGATGGCGATTGGGTAACCAACGCTTGGGTCAAGAGCGCGATCCTCTTATACTTCCGGCGTCGCAACCGGCAGATACCCCTCAAGAGCGACTACGAAACTGCCGGCGTACGCTGCGTCGCGCCGGGCGTCGCCCGTTATGGAAGTTTTCTCGGGCGCAACGTCATCTTGATGCCGGCGTTCGTTAACATCGGCGCGTACGTCGGTGAAGGAACGATGATCGATACGTGGGCGACCGTTGGTTCGTGCGCGCAGATTGGCGCCCAGGTTCATCTTTCCGGCGGCGTCGGCATCGGCGGTGTCCTCGAGCCGCCGCAAGCAGCGCCGGTCATCGTTGAAGACGGTGCGTTCATCGGTTCGCGGTGCATCATCGTCGAGGGCGTACGCGTCGAACGCGAAGCGGTCGTCGGGGCCGGTGTGGTGCTGACCGCGAGCACCCCGATACTCGACGTCCGCGGCAGCGAAGCGGTGACCACCAAAGGACGGATACCCTCGCGAGCCGTCGTGATTCCCGGAACGCAGCCCAAGCGCTTCCCCGCCGGCGAGTTCGGCACGCCCTGCGCTCTGATTATCGGAACGCGCGGGGAATCGACCGATCTGAAAACCTCGCTGAATGCAACCCTTCGCGAGTACGGCGTGGCCTTATGAATCCGCGCGTCGCAGAAATCTCTTCCTCGCTCATCCGGCACGTCGCGTCCAAACGGCGCTCGACCTCAATCGATCTCGGCCTCGGCGAGCCGACGCTTCTGCCGCGTCGCGGGCATCTTGAAGAAGCGATGCGCTACGTCGGCGAGCACGGCCTCAAGTATACGCCCAACGCCGGCGATCACGCGCTGCGCGAAGCCATTGCCTCGCATTACTCCTATCCGGGGCTCGACCGTGCCGCCAACGTTTGCGTAACCGTCGGCTCGCAAGAGGCGATGTACGTGGCGATCAAGGCGTTGCTCGACCCGGCGCGCGACGAGCTGCTGGTCGTCGAGCCCGCCTTTCCTTCGTACGTCAAGATGGCCGCGCTCGAAGGCGTTGCCATAACGAGAGTCGAGATGAGCGACGAAGACGACTTTGCCTTCGACGCCGATCGGATTGTCGCGGCTCTCAACGAGCGCACGCGCGCCATCGTCATCTGCTCGCCCTGCAATCCGACGGCCCGCGTCATCACCCGGGCGCAGGCCGAGCGGCTCGTACGGGTACTCGAAGCGCGCAGTGGCGATCCGGTTTGGGTGATTCATGACGAGATCTACCGCGAACAGATCTTCGTCGACGACGCCGGCTTCTTCGCCGCAATTTATCCCCACACGATCGTAACCAACTCGGTAAGCAAGAGCAACGCCTTGACGGGTCTGCGTCTCGGGTGGATTCTCGGGCCGGCGGCATTCGTTGACGAAGCGATCAAAGTGCACGCCTGGGCTACGTCGTGCGCCGATACGTTTGCGCAGCGCGCCGCGCTGGCCGTCTTCGCAACGCCCGGAGGCCTGCAAGAGCATTTCGAGTGGTATGCCGCCCGACACGGCGAGCTTCTCGCGGCGCTGCAAGAGAGCGGTCTGCGTTACGTTCCTCCGGAAGGCAGCTTCTACGTGTGCGTGCGTCTACCGCAGGGGACCAGCTCGCTGCAAGCGGCCATGGACCTTATCGAAAAGCAAGATGTCGTAGCGATTCCCGGTATTGCTTTTGGCGAATCGCTCGAGGGCTGGCTGCGCCTGAGCTGGGTCGCACCGTCCGAACGCGTTCGCGAAGGCCTTCGCCGCATCGCCGCTTACTGCAACACCAAGCGCTGAACTTCGCTCAGGGACTGCGCAGCTCGTTGTCCGGAAGCACCATGTTCGAGGGAAGCGCCTTGGCCGGTTCGGCTGCGGGTGCCGCGCAGACGCTCTTTTCGCCGCGGTCGGTGTTGGCTCGCAGGACCAGGCCTTTGCCGAAGACCGCATCGTGCGCGTGAACGCCGAACGATAAGAAGCCGCTGCGGGTGCCGCCGACAAAGGTGCGCTCGAAGTTCAGATGCAGCGTGTCGCCGCAAAAATTGATCGCATCGTCCAAAGCGAGAATGACTTCTTGCGACGCGTTTGTCGAGAACATTCGATGGGTGACATTGGTGGCGCTGTCGTAATGGCCCTCGACCAGATCGCCGGCCTTGACGATGACGTAGCCTCCGACCACCACGTCTTGCGTCGCCGCGAAGCGAACCTTACCCGACTGCGGCGCGGTGGCCGCATTGGCCCCTCCGACGCGCACGTCCTTGGTTACGGTTACCGGAACGACGACGCCGCGTGGGATGAAGATCGAAGTGGTGTTTGGGAATCATTAGCCAATCCATACCGTTTGAATGTTGACGAACTCGTGGATGCCGAACGTCGATAGCTCCCGTCCATATCCACTCCTTTTAACTCCACCGAAGGGCAGCCGGGGATCGCTGGCAACCATTCCGTTGATAAAAACGGCGCCGGCTTCGATCTTCGCGGCAAACGTTTCGGCAGCCGCGATGTCGCGCGTCCATAAGCTCGAGCCCAACCCGTAAGGCGATAGGTTGGCCAGCGCGACGGCATCCTGGCGGTCGCGCGCCCGAACGACGGCGGCGGCCGGCCCAAAAACCTCTTCATCGAACATCCGCATGCCCGCGACGACGTCGGCAACGACGGTCGGCTCGTAAAAGAATCCAGCGCCGGCTCCCGCTTTTCCGCCGGTGACGAGCCGGGCGCCGCGCGCGAGCGTCTCGCGAACCTGTTCGCCGACCGTATCGCGCAAATCGGCACGCGCGCAAGGGCCGATCTGCACGCGTTCTTCCATCGGGTCGCCGAGGATCTGTGCGCCCGCGAGTGCGCCGAAGCGTTCGAGAAACTCGTCGTAGACGGGCTCCTCGATGATGAAGCGCTTGGCCGCGATGCAGCTCTCGCCGTTGTTCTGAAAGCGCGCTTTGACCGCCGTCGCGGCAGCCGCTTGCACGTCGGCATCGGCAAAGACGACGAACGGGTCGGAACCGCCCAGTTCGAGCACGCACTTTTTGAGCGCGTCTCCGGCTGCCCGAGCGACGGCTACACCGGAGCGTTCGCTCCCGGTCAGCGTTACTGCCGCGATGCGCGGATCGCCGACGAGATCGTCGGCTTTCTCACCGCTGACGAGGAGTACGCCGAAGCAGCCCTGCGGCGCCCCGGCATCGGTGAGAATGCGCTCGATTTCCAGCGCGCAACGCGTGGTGTTTGCTGCGTGTTTGAGCAACAGCACGTTCCCCGCCATCAGCGCGGGAGCGACCGCGCGAAAGACCTGCCAGAACGGAAAGTTCCACGGCATGATCGCGAGCAGTACGCCGAGCGGACGAAAGGCGATGTAGCTGCGAGCGGCGGTCGACGGTGCGTCCTGCGCTTGCAGCATCGCCGGGCCCTCTTCGGCAAAGTATTCGCACGCCAAGGCGCACTTTTCGATCTCCGCACGGGCTTGAACGATCGGCTTGCCCATTTCGCGCACCGCGGTTGCGGCCAGCGCATCGCACTCGGTGCGCAGCCGTCGAGCGACCGCATCGAGAAGAGCGCTGCGCTCTTGGAGCGTCGTCGCCGCCCACCGTACGGCGCCGCTCGCCGCTGCAGCGAGCTTGGCTTCGATTTGTCCCTCGTCCATGCGGGGAATCCGCTCGAGGATCGTTCCGGTCGTAGGATTGATTGTTTCGATCATAGCGAATGCTGTGCCCACGGACCCGACGGACCGGCGTACACTTCGACCAAACTGCCGGGCTTGAGATAGGCGCGCGCCACGCGCTGAACGTCCGCGGGGGTAATCTGCGCGAAACGTTCGTTGAGCGTGCGATAATAATCCAGGGGAAGATTATTGGTCGCGATGTCGAGCAGCTGTTTGGCTTGCCCCGACGAGGAGGCTTCTTCGAGCAGCGCGTTGCCGACGAGCCGTACCTTCGCTTCCCCGAGCTCCGTCGCCGAGACGGGCTCTTGCTGTAAGCGCTGCAGTTCGCGTCGCACAAAGGTGACGGCTTCCACAACCCGCTGCGGCGAAGCACTCAGCTCGATGCGGAAATCACCGCGATCTTCATCGGAGTCGAGCGTGCTGCTGACGCTATAGACGAGCCCTCGTTTCTGGCGCAGCTCCTGCCACAAACGCGACTCGAAAGCTCCGCTCCCGCCGAGAATCTGGTTGAGCACGAGGAACGCATTGTAGTCTTTATGCGAGCGCGAGATCGCCGGCTGACCGAGACGAATGAATACTTGGTTGGCTTGCGTGCCGATGTAGTCGTGGCCGCTGGTCGCCGGCGGAATCGCCATTAAGTGCGGGTCGGGCTTAGTGCCGGACGCCTGCCACGAGCTAAAGGCCGTTTCCAAGTTGGTACGCACCTGATCGGGCGAAAGGTCGCCGGCGATGGCAATCGTCGTGAGGTCGGGACGCCAGTAGCGCGCGGTAAAGGAGAGCAGATCTTGCTGCGATAGCTGCGAAACGCTCTGCGCCGTCGGCTGACGCAGGCTTGGGTCGTCGCTGGCCAAGAGCAGGCGGTTGTACGCGCGATCGATCATCACGCCGGAGATGTTACCCTCAGATTGCAGACTATTGGCCAACTGCGAGCGCTCGATATTAAACCAAGGGTCGCTGAAGGTCGGGTGAGCTTCGCCGTCGGCAATGATGGCGACGATGCGCTCGAAGTCGCGCGCCTCACCCTGGGCCGAGAAGCTCTGCCCCGTCTGCACCTCGGCGCCCATGTCGTCGGTCGCCTTGCGGCGCTGGGCGAAGGGGTACTGCGCGCTGCCGTAATCGGCAACCGACGAGGCCAAGCGAATAATACCTTCCTGTCCGGCCGGCTCGAAGGCCGGGGACGACGCAATCTTTCCACGCAGGACGAACGTCGAGCGGTCGGTCTTACGCTGCACGATCACGTGAACGCCGTTGGAGAGCGTGAATTCGGCGGGAGCAAGCACGCTATGCGCCGTCGTTGGAGCGTTGACGGACTTGGCGATCCAGTTCGGCATGACGATCGGACCGTTGGGAATTCGTTTCGAGAAGTCGTCGCTTGCCGCCGCGCTGCTCTTTTGCGAGTTGCCGCGCGCCGGAGCGTCGTTGGGGCTCAAGTGCCCGACCACGGTCGGTTTGCTCAAGTAGGTGCGCGTCGCGGCGACGAGATCGCTCCCGGTGAGCGCTACGAGGCGCGAGTCTTCGTCGGAGATGCGCTCGCCGACGATGCCGTAGGTATATCCGGCGAGACTGCCGATTCCGTCAATCGAGTCGGCCGAGTAGATCCGTTCGGCCATCGTCATATTTTTGGCCGCGAGCACGAGATCGGGATCGAATCCGCCTTGCAGTACCGACTCCAGAGTCGATTGAAAGGCGGCGCGAGCCTCGCTCGCGCTGTGGCCCGGATTGAGAATGATGAAGACGTGAAGCAATCCGCCGCGCAGTTGCGTGTCGGCATTTGCCTCGATGCCCAACGCGATGTTGCTTTGTACCAGCGCCTTATAGAACGGCGAGCGCTGATTCTCGAGCAGCGTCGCGAGCGTGCTTACGGCCGGCTCGCCGTGCTGCAGATCGCCGGGAATAGAATAGGCCAGATCGACGATCTCGAACGGAAAGGGGAACTCGGCTTCCACCGTTGCGCCGCTCGCCGGCACCGGGGTCAGCATGGGCTTTGGGGGCAGCTTTTTCGATGGAATGGCGCCGAAATAACGTTGTGCTTTGGCGAAGACCGTCGCGTGGTTTACGTCGCCGGCGACGACCAGCGTGGCATTATTAGGGGTGTACCATTCGCGATAGTAGCGCACGATGTCGGCGACGGAGGCGCGCGCGACGTCGGCTCGTTCACCGACCGGCGTTCTTCCAGCCGGCTGGTTGGGAAAAGCCGCGGCACGAACGCGCGAGAGCAGGTTGAAGAACGGCGAGCTGATGTCCCCGTCGATCTCGTTCAGTACGGCGTTGCGTTCGATGGCCCAATCGGCGGCGCGAAGCGCGGCGTGCTGCATGCGGTCGGCTTCGATGTAGAGCGCGACGTCGATCTTATCGGCCGGCATTTCGAAGTAGAATTGGGTGTAGTCGTAGTTGGTCTCGCCGTTCATTTGCGCGCCCAAACGTGCCGTGATGTCGTCGAGACCGCCGGCCGAGATCTCCGGCGTTCCACGGAACATCATGTGCTCGAGTGCGTGCGCCAGTCCGGTCTTGCCCGGCGTTTCCTGCAGCGATCCAAATCCGTACCACATGCTCGTCTGTACGACCGGGGCGGCGCGGTCCTCGACAACCACAACGCGCAATCCGTTGTGCAGGGTCGTGGTAAATATCCCCGCGTCGCCGGGACCGCCTTGCGCTCGTGCCGGCGAAGGCGCGAGCAGCAGAAACGCCGCAACGAGAAGAGCGGCGGTTTTGAGTGCGGCGCGCAGCGCCGCGGCGGAACGGACCATTATAATTTAGTAACTCCCAAATAATACGCGGCCGAAGCCTCCACCGCTTCCCAGGGAAGGCAGCCGACCAGCTCGCAGCGCACAATTTTGATATCGTGCCGCGCCGCCAGCCGCGCCACCAGCTCGACGATACGATAGAGGGGCGTTGCACGATAATCCGTGACATTGAGGGAAACCTGCACGCAGCCCGGGGCGCGCGGCATTGCAAGCGCCCTAAGCGAGCGCAGGCCGCCGTCGCGTTCCCGAATCGTCCGCGCGATCGCTCGGACTGCCGCAAGATCCCCGGTTGCGAGCTCGATATTGAAGGCGATCAGAATCTCGCGGGCGCCGATGGCGATCGCCCCCGCGCTCTCGTGGCGCAAAACGTCGCCTTCGTCGGGGACCCACCCGGTATTACGCCGGACGTCGGGCAGAAGCCGGCGCTCGTTTTGCTTCGCCGCCGCGCCGTAATAAAAGGAAGGAATGTGGTAGCGCCGCCAGATCTCGGCCCCAGCGCGGTGGGCGAGGGCGGCGGCTCCCGCGAGATCCGCCCCGCGGAGCGGAACGAACGGCAGGACGTCGAGCGACCCGATGCGCGGATGAACGCCGGAATGGCCGCGCAGATCGATGCGCTCCAGCGCAATGCCGGCGAGTGCCACCGCAGCGTCGAGCAGCTGTGCTTCATCGCCGACGACGGTCAACACGCTGCGATGATGCACGTCGTCGCTGCTGCGATCGATAAGGCGTGCCCCGCCGCGCTCGACGGCGGCCGCGGCGGCATCAATCGTCGTCGCATCGCGCCCTTCCGAGAGGTTCGGAACGATCTCGTAAAGCGGCATCGTGCCGCTTAAGCGCGCCCTACCCAAGCGCGGCTACGATGGCCGCGGCGACGTCGGGGACGCGCGACGGTGAAATGACGTGCACGTAGCCTAACTTGCGCGCCTCGGCTTCGCGGCGGTCCGCCGCGCTGACGGCGCGCACTTCGCCCGACAAGCCTAACTCGCCGAAGGCGGCGGTCTGCGGTGCAACCGGCACGTTGCGAAACGACGATGCAATCGCCAGTGCAATGCCGAGATCGGCGGCCGGCTCGACCACGCGCAGTCCGCCGGCGACCGAAGCGTAAACGTCGTGGCTTCCCAACGAAAATCCCGCGCGCCGCTCCAACACCGCGAGAATCATCGCCAAGCGTTGCTGGTCCAGATTGTTGGCTAAACGTCGCGGCGTGCCGTAACTGGCTTCGCCGACGAGCGCCTGGACTTCGATGAGCACCGGACGCGATCCGACGATCGAAGCGACTACGCACGATCCGCTGGGCCGCTGCGCTTGGGCGCCTAAGAATAGCTCCGACGGATTGGCCACTTCGCTTAGGCCGTCGTCATGCATTCGCAGGACGCAGATCTCGTCGATCGATCCGAAGCGGTTCTTATAGGCACGTAAGATGCGATACTCGCCGGCGGTCTCGCCTTCGAAGTAGAGCACGGTATCGACCAGATGCTCTAGTAAGCGCGGTCCGGCAATCGCGCCGTCTTTCGTGACGTGCCCGACGATGAACGCTGCGCAGCCGGTGCGCTTGGCGAACTCCATGAGGGCCTGCGTGCAGTCGCGGATCTGCGTCACGCTGCCCGCGTACGTTTCCGACTCGGGTAACCACACGGTTTGGATGGAGTCGACGACGACCGCCAGCGGCGGGCGTTCTTCCAAGCGATCCAAGATCACGCGCAGGTTCGTTTCGGGGAAGACGAAAACGCCGTCCCCCGAATCCGCGCCCAGCGTGCGCTCGGCGCGCAGTTTGACTTGCGCGGCCGACTCTTCGCCACAGACGTAGACGACTTCACCGTACGGCGTCAAACGAGCGGCGATCTGCAAAAGCAGCGTCGACTTTCCCGCGCCGGGCGGTCCGCCGACGAGGGTCAGGCTCCCGCGGACGACTCCGCCGCCCAGCACCGCATCAAACTCCGGCATCCCGGCGCGCATCCGCGCCACGCCGGCCGATCCGACGTCGCGCAACACGACCGGCGCGCTCGCGGTTGAAGCCGCCCGGGCCGGCCGAGCCGAGGCCGCCGCGAGCCGAATGGGCTTCTCATCGAACGAGTTCCAGGCGTCGCATTGAGGACAGCGGCCCAGCCAGCGCGGCGATTCAAAGCCGCAGGCGGAGCAAAAAAAGACCGCGCGCGATTTTGCCATGTTTGACCGTGACTCGCAACGTTCTGCGGGGCCATCACTTTGCCTAGGCGAAACGAGCGGCCCGTGAGCGTCAATTCGCCGCTGCAAATTGCGATCGATGGTCCGGCGGCCGCGGGAAAGACGACCGTCGCCCGCGCTACGGCCCGTCGTCTCGGCGTACTCTACCTCGACACCGGGGCGATGTACCGCGCGTTGGCGCACCTGGCGCTGAGCACCGGAACCGACGTCGATAACGGCACCGCCTTGGCACATCTTTTACAGATCGCCCCGGTCGAGGTCATTTTAGACCAGTCGGCGCCCCTTGGGTTTCGCATCTTCGAAAACGAGCGCGAGCTCGACGAAAACACGCTCCAAAGCAACGAAGTAACGGCAATCGTCTCCACCGTCTCAGCGCACCCGCCGGTACGCGCGGCGATGGTCGAAGAGCAGCGGCGCGTTGCCGCAAAAGGTCCGGTAGTGATGGCGGGGCGCGACATCGGCACCGTCGTCCTTCCCGACGCGCAGGTAAAGATCTACCTAACGGCGTCCGTTGCGGCGCGCATCGCGCGGCGGCGCAAGCAGTTCGAAGCTGCCGGCGTTGACGTCAACGTCCATCGCTTGGCCGAAGAGATCGAAGAGCGCGACCGGCTCGACCGTTCGCGTGCGGTTTCGCCCCTTGCGCCGGCCCCCGACGCACACATCATAGATTCCAGCGAGATCGATGCCAAGCGCGTCGTCGACGATATCTGCGCCGTCGTCGCTCGCGCCGCAAATTCGTCGCAAGCTGGATGAACTACGCCTTCTACGATTTTGCCAAAGTTTTCGTGCGCCTCATGGTGCGCGTGGTTTGGCGCGCGCGCGTCTACGGGACGGAGAACGTGCCGGCGCAAGGGCCGCTGATCGTGGCCTGCAATCACGTTTCGTACTTCGACCCGCCGGCAATGGGCTGTCTCTGTCCGCGTCGCCTCAGCTATATGGCCAAGAAGGAGCTTTTCGAAATTCCGGTGCTGGGCCCGATGATTCGAGGCCTTGGCGCGTACGCCGTCGATCGGCAAGGCAGCGCCACCGCCGCGGTCAAGCGCTCGCTGGAGGTCCTGCAGACGGGGGGTGCGATTGGCATCTTTCCCGAGGGTACGCGTAACCGCGACGGCTCGGTGGCACCCCAGACCGGCGTTGCCCTCCTAGCCTCGCTGGGAAACGCACCGGTCGTGCCGGCGTATATCCGCGGTACCGACAAGGCGCTGCGCCTGGGTAGGATAGATGTAGCATTTGGCGCACCGCTCGCGCTGGCGCCGGGCCGGAAAGCAACGCGTGAGGATTTGTCGAAGTTCACCGCCCAGATCATGAATGCAATTGAAATGCTGGCGGAGAGCATCGGTGGAAATTCGTAAGGCTTCGGTTCAAGGGTTCTGCTTCGGAGTCGCCATCACGGTCAAGAAGGCCGAGGAGGCGATTGCCGCACGCGGCGACGTGACGACCCTGGGCCACGTCGTGCACAATCCGCAGATGGTGGAATCGCTGGCGTCGCGCGGCCTCAAAAACGCGCACTCGGTCGACGAGGTCGACGCAGGCGCGCTTTTCGTTCGAGCCCACGGCTTGCCCGTGGACGTCTTCGAGAAGGCTTCGCAAAAGAATCTGGAGATCATCGACGCAACCTGCCCGATGGTCACCAAGATTCACGTCCAAGCCGAGAAGCTCAAGGCCGACGGCTACAAGATCGTCGTCATCGGCGACCCCAACCACCCCGAGGTAAAGGGTACGCTAAGCCACGTGCCGGGCGCATGGTGCATTCAAGGCCCGGCCGACGTCGAGAAGCTTCCGCGTTCCAGCCGCGTCGGCGTCGTGGTTCAGTCGACCTGGTCCGGCGAAGGTTTCACCGAGATCGTGCGCGCGCTCTCGGCGAAGTACTACGAAGTCCGCGCGGTCAACACTATCTGCACCGACACGCACAACCGGCAGAGCGAAGCGCTGCGTCTCGCGCACGACGTCGAAGTCATGGTGGTCGTCGGCGGTAAGACTTCGGCGAACACCAAACATCTCGCCGATCTCTCAGAATCGCGCGGCGCCCGCGCCTATCACATCGAGGGGCCCGACGAGTTGAAGTCGCAGTGGTTCGACGGCGTCCAAGTCGCCGGCTTGATGTCCGGCGCCTCGACGCCGGGATGGCTCGTCGATCAAGTCGAGGCGCGTATGGAGGAGCTGGCCGCTTCTGCTTGACCTGGCCGAGCGTTTCGAGAGCGCCCTCGAGGAACGGATTACCGGATATCGGGGATCGAGAGAGATCTCCGATATGCTTTTGCGCCACTTCGGCTACGCGCCGTACGGGCCGGCACGCCGCGGTAAACGGCTTCGCCCGCAAATGGTTATTCGCGTCGCTACCGGCGAAGGTGCGCCCCTGGAGTACGCGATCGACGCCGCCGTAGCCGTCGAGATCTTCCATAACTATTCGCTGGTCCACGACGACATTGAGGATCGAGACGAGCTTCGCCACGGGCGGCCGACGCTTTGGAGCGCCTACGGCATTGCCGGCGCCATTAACGCCGGCGACGCAATGTGTGCGCTCAGCTTCCTGAGCTTGGAGAATGCGGCGACGCATCTCGAGCCGGGGCGCGTACTGCAGATGATCGCCCTGCTCCATGAGGCACACGCGGTGATGTGCGAAGGGCAGTCGCTCGACCTGCACTTCGAGTCGCAGCGCACCGTCGATTTGCCTGGTTATTACCGAATGATCGAGTGCAAGACCGCGCAGCTTTTTGATGCCTCGTGCCGCTTGGGCGCCTACGCCGCGGGTTGTGATGAAGCGACGATCGACGGCTACGGTGCCGTCGGACGCGCTTACGGGGTGGCCTTTCAAATTCGCGACGACGTGGCCGGCATCTGGTCGACCGTCGACGAGACCGGAAAGATCGCAACCAGCGACATCGCGCGCCGCAAGTGGACCTTCCCGGTCGTTTGGGCAATCGCACAGGCGCCTTCGCCGGCTCGCACCGCGGTGGCCGATGCCTATTCGCTGGGTAAGCCGCTCGATGCCGCAAACGTCGAACGTATCGTCGCCGCACTCGACCAGCTTGGAGCAAAAGAAGCGGCGCAGCGCGCTGCCGCCGAGCATCTGGCCGTCGTCGAAAGCCACACCAACGTCGAGTTGCGCGACTACCTGCTCGCGTCGCTCGGCCTCGCTGCGGCGCGCTGAAGCAAGGAAGTAGCATGAACGCCAATAGTTCGGCCCCGGCGACGGCGCGGCAGGCTTCGGTCGCTTGGGCACTCCCGGCTCTGCTCGTGGCCGGATTGGCCCTGCGCGTGCTCTACGTCGGCAACGAAGGCTTCAAGAGCGACGTCAGTACGTATATGTCGTGGGCGCTCTCGCTCAGCGAACGCCCCTTCGCGTCGTTCTACTCGACCGTCGGCTTCGCTGACTACCCGCCCGGCTATTTCTATATCCTCGCGATCGTCGGCCACTTCTGGCACGCGTTCTTCGCATCGCGGGACCACGGCTTTGCCGTGCTGCGCGTGCTGGTTAAAGTGCCGGCGATTCTTGCCGACCTCGGCATCGGCGTTCTGCTCTATGGCATCGTCAAGCGCTTTGCGTCGACCGGAGCCGCGCTTGGCGCCGCGGCGCTCTATCTGCTCAATCCTGCGACCATCTATATCTCAGCCGCGTGGGGCCAGGTCGACTCGGTCGCCGGCGGTCTCGCGTTGCTGGCCGTCTACTTGCTCTTACGAAGCTCCGACGAGGCACCGCAATCGCGTGCCCATTTGCTGTGGATCGTCGGCGCGTGGCTGGCTTTCGGATATTCGCTGCTGATCAAGCCGCAGGCCGCCGTACTGCTGCCCCTTATCGTGGCCTTCGCGTTCGTCAATCCGCAGCGGCGCCGCGAGCGAATCCTCGCGAGCGTCGCGGGAGCGGCCGCCGCGCTGGTTCTCGCTCTGCTCGTCGCCGAACCGTTCCATCCCAGCAATCCGGTTGCGGCACTGCATTGGCTCTGGGATCGCTACGCATACGGTGCCGGCGTCTATCAGTACAATAGCGTCAACGCCTTTAACCTATGGGCGCTGCGCGGCACCCTGTGGGTACCGGATAACCAGTATATCTTGCTACTACCGCAAGCATTATGGGGGCTGCTGCTTGTCTCGGCCGCCGTGCTGCTCGTCGTCTGGCGTTACGTGCAGGACCGCACCGACCAATCACTCCTCGAAGGCTGCGCCGTCGCCGCACTCGCGTTCTTCGTTTTGGCGACGCGCATGCACGAGCGCTACCTCTTTAACGGCGTGCTCTTTACCATCGCGTGCCTTCCCTTTGCGCGGCGCTATCTGTGGGGGGCAGTCGCGCTCTCGGTGGCGCTGCTCGCCAATCTCATTTACTCGCTTCAGTACCTGCAGGTCGTCACCCACAACGTTCCCGGGACTAACGCGCAGAATTTGTGGGGACTGGGTACGACGTTCTTTTCGGCGGTCGTCGTTCTAACGTTCTTCTGGCTGGGCTACTTCTATCTCGGCAGCAACGACGCGGCGGTAGCGACCGCGCCGCCTAAGGAGCGCCCGGAGCCGGTTGAAGCGGCGGCTGCAACGGCCGGCACGCGTCACTGGTTCGATCCTACCGAAGGTTTGACGGCGCTACGCGCACCCCTCGATTACGTCATGATCGCGATTTTCGGCGTCGGGAACTTCATACTATCGTTTATCGGGTATTGGTACCCCACCGAGAAGGTCTTCGACGAAATCTATTTCGCGCGCGCCGGCGAAGAGTATCTGCAGAACCTCCGGATCTACGAGAACACCCATCCGCCGCTGAGCAAGCTGCTGATCACGCTTTCGATCGCGCTCTTCGGCGGCATGCCGCACGGCCACGGGCTCGGCGGCTGGACCGGCCTCAACGCGTTGATCGGCCATCTCGGTAACGGCGACAACTCGTACGGCTGGCGATTTCTCGATGTGGTCTTCGGGGCGCTGGTCGTGATGCTGCTTTACGTCTTTGCCAAGCGCGTTACCGGCTCGACGCTCTTCGCAACCATCGCCGCGCTCTTGCTGACCTTCGACGGAATGCACTTCGTACAGTCGCGCATCGCGACGCCCGAGGGTTTCGTCGTCTTCTTTGCTACTCTGGCGACGTACGCGTTTTATCGCTTCTGGATCAGCTCGCAGGTAGCGGAACGCGCCCACATCGAGATTCCCAACTGGCAGTTCGTTGCCGGGATTCCCGTCGCATTAGCCGCGGGGGCGGTCGTCGGACAGGTCTGCCGGCTGGCCTTCCACGTGGACGCCTCGGCCACAAGCGTCATCACCGTTTACTTTGCCGCGCTAAGCTATTTATTTCTGCAGTACTACTTGGTGCCGAAGCGGTTCGGCGTGAAGCGCCGCGAGTTGACGTACGCCGAGGGCTCCTACGCGCTGCGCGACGCCCAGTCTGCCACGCTTTTTACCGCCGACGGCGGCAGCATCGACTCGAAAGGCAAGATGCAACGCGGCGCGGTTTCGCAAAACCAGGGCGGCTCGCTCGTCTATGAAGACGATCCGCTGACAATCGAGTACCGTCGCGATGCCGGGGTGAACTACGAGACGCCGTCGGGCGAGGCGTCCTACGCCGGAAACGAGATTCGCACCGAAACGGTCGTCGAACAGGGCCGTTCTGCAAAGCTCTGGCTTGTGCTGTTCACCCTCGCCTTAGGACTCTTAGTCGCAAGCAAGTGGTACGGCGTAATGGGCTTCGGCGTGAGCTTCGTCATTCTGATCGCCGTCTGGCTGCAGCGTTACTTCTTCGCCGGTCGTCCCACGCTGTGGGGCAATCCGCGCGGCTTCAGACTCGGCGGGGCGCTGGCCGCGATCGTCGTCGTCAGCGCGACGGTGTACTCGCTGATCTGGGTGCCCGACCTCGCCAGGCATTCACCCGACCCAAACGAGATTCACAACTTCGACGATCTCGTCAACCGGCAGTACACGATGTTCGAGTACCACGAGACGCTCAAAGCAACGCATCCCTACTCGTCCAAGTTTTGGGAGTGGCCGCTCGATTACGTTCCAATCGCGTACTACTATCAGGATCGTCGCAAGGATCAATCGGATCCTAATGGATGTTGCGTCTATGAGATAACGTCGCTACCCAATCCGGTGATCATGTGGTTCGGGCTGATCTGCGTCCCATGGGTCGCGTTCTTAGCTTGGCGGGAGCGCAACAAAGCCTACGTGCTGATCGTCCTTACCTACCTTTTGCAGTGGCTTCCCTGGGCGCGCTCGCCGCGCATCACCTTCGCCTACCACTTTTACGTGGACATCCCGTTGATCTGCCTCTGCAACGTCATCTTGCTGCAGCGCTTCCTCGGGTGGGCGCGGGCGCGCGACATGCGCTGGGCCGGCTGGCTGGGCGTCGGGTCCTACGTGGCCGCGGCCGGCGCCGCATTCGTGTTTTTCTATCCGATCCTCGCCACGCATCCGCTGACCTGGAACGCGTGGCACCACCGTATGTGGTTCCCAACCTGGATTATCGGCCCGGGTTAGCGAAGGTCGCACCGATGTCCGGACACTCCAAATGGCATAACATCAAGCTCAAGAAGGGTAAAGTCGACGCACAGCGCGGGGCCCTTTTTACCAAGCTGAGCAAGGAGATCATCCTCGCGGCTAAGGGCGGCTCGCCCGATCCCGACGCCAACTACCGCCTCAAGATGGCCGTTGAAAAAGCGCGCGAGTTCAACATGCCGCAGGAGAACATCAAGCGCGCCATCGCGCGGGCCGGCGGTTCGGGCGACGAGCGCGAGATCGAAGAGATTCGCTA
>DATAPM010000381.1:0-2655 GCA_036265225.1 Vulcanimicrobiaceae bacterium | reverse complement strand
CGTTGCTTGCGGCGCGAGGGCGTCGCAGACGTAAGAACGATTGAAGGTGCCGGCCGGCAGTGGATGCGTGTACGCTGCAATGTAGTCGCGCGGTGAAGCCGGCGGCATCGGAGCGGCGGCATCGCGGAGAAGACCAATACTCGTTGCGACGTTGCCGCTACCGTCGCTGAGTGCCGCGATTCGCGCGCCGGCGCGCGGCGCGATCGCGACGCGTAGTGAGCCACTGCGAAAGAGGCGGGCTTCGTGGTCGTGAAAGGGGGGCGGCGTAGCCGTGGCCGGGCTGTGCTGGAGCGTGGATGGATGCGCAGACAAGCCGACGGGAATCAGGCGCGCGCTCCGCGCCGCCACCGAAACCGGCGGCACCTCACCGATACCTCGCGCGAGCGCAACGCGAAACGGCCCCACGCGTCGAGCTGCGTCGTCAGAGTTGATAACATCCACGAACCCGTACGAACCATCGTCGGCCAGCAGCACCGTCGCATCGCGAGAGCCTCGACCGCGAACCGACTCGGGGCTTGCGATCAGCCGATGCGAAGCTCGTAACCGTTGCACCATCGTTGTGGCCCACGGCTCCAGTCGACCGGCTACGATCGTCGACGGCAATGCCGGCAGAAGAAGCGGGAATCCCGCGGCCTGCCATTCCTTTCCATATTTGAGGTCGACCATCGTGCAGGTAATCCCGCGCGCGCCGCAAGCCCGCTGGATCCGGATCGTTGCGTCGGCAAAGGCGGCGAAATCCGCGTTGCTTAGCGATCCCGGGCGATATAAGCTCGGGGGCCAAACGATCGCTGCAGCCGCTACGACGTGCGTTCGGGCCAACAGCGCGCCGTAGCGGCGAATCTCGTCGCCGAACTCCGCCGTCGGGGCGTAGCGCGGCGCCAAGCCCAAATCGCTCGTCAATGCGGCATCCCACGCATACGACCAGTTGGCCCACGGTGCTTCCCAGCCGTCGGGGTCGATCGTGTCCTGCACCGGAAAGTTCACGATGCCGTGCGCACCGTCGCGCAGCAGCTCGTTGAGTGCGAGCGTCGTGTTCGAAGGATCGCTCGGCCGTGGTTCACCCTCGTCGGCGCCCTGCAGCCAGCCGGCTTGAAACTCCGCCTGCATCACCGGATATTGCGACTGCGTCTGCAGCAGTCCGGTCGCAAAATCGAGATCGGCGAGATCGTGCACCCCAATGCGATAGGCGTCGCTCTGATACCAGTCGCCCCACGCCCATGCCGGAGCCGCGGCCGTAACTTTCGTTTGGTACGTGTTGATGAAGACCGGGATATGCGAGCCTGCGGCGCTGCGTACGACGGAGCGCAGCCAATCAACGTACGTGTGCCATTGCGGTGCGGGCCAAGTATCGTTATCGAGATAGGCCCCTTGATCGTCGTCGAGCGCGATGGCGACAACGTCGCGCGAGTAGGGAGCCGCAACGCGGAGCGCTGCGCGCAGCCAGGCAGCGGCGTAGCGACGATGCGTAGCATTGGCCAACCACTCAGCGGCGGCCGCATCGGCATGGGCATTCTGCAGCGTCGCCGTGGCCGGGTAGCGCCCCTCGAGCACGTCGTGCAGCGGCATCCGATATTCCGGCCGCTCGAGCAGCCAGGCTGGATATCCGCCGTTGCGCCATTCGTTGCGAATGACCGGACCGGGCCGAAGAACGAGCTTGAACCCGAGCTCGTGCGTGAGCTGCAATAGACCGCGTAGATCGCGCCGCGGGTCGGTCGCGCCGGTAAAATCGGGCGCTGCCTGGTCTGGCTGATGCCAGTTCCACATAACGTACAAGTCGATCGTGTTGATGCCCATCGTCTTATACGCGATGAGTGCTTCGCGCCAGCGCCGGCGCGGGACGCGCTCGTAAAAGAAGGCCGCGCCATAGACGAAGAAGGCCTTTCCATCAACGCGCAGCACCGGATAGCCGCCCTCGGAGATGACCTGTGCGTCGGCGCGGGCGGCAACCGGCGACGCGAGCGGAAGCAGCAGCAACAGCGCCGCGGCCAAGGCAAAGGGCCACCACCGCCGCACACGCGCGCTGATGAGATAAACGATCGCGCCCGCGACGAGCCATCCCACGCCCAGCGAAATCGCCAACGCCCCAGCGCTCAAGAAGGCCCACAGCCACCCGGCCAGTGCGACCAGGGCCGGCAATGGAAAGAGCGGCATCCGAAACGGCGCCGCAGCATCACGCCGCAGCCGCAGTAAAACAAGTGCGACTATTTGAGCGACGCCTTGAATCAAGACGACTCCGGCGGTAAGGATCGCAATGACCTGACCGAGGGTAAAGAGACTCGCCACCAACGCGAGCGCGCCGACGACCAGCAACGCGACGTGCGGGATATCCTTGCGCGGATGCAGCCGCGCAAACGCTGCAAGGAACGCACCATCGCGCGCCGCCGCGAACGATATCCGCGAAAAGCCGAGTAGGTTGCCGTAGAGCGAGGCAAACGCCGTTACCAGCACCAGCAAGGTCACGCCGATTGCCGCGGTGCGTCCCCAGCTCTGCTCGACGACGAAGGCGCCGATGTACTGCGCCTGCGCAGTCGGCGCGCCGCCGGCATCCAGGAGCGAACGCCAGGGGACCGCTCCCAGAACGCCGATCTGCAGCAACACGTAGAGCACCGCAACGAGCAGAACCGAGATTAGGATCGCTAGCGGAATGGTGCGTTG
>DATAPM010000380.1:0-10262 GCA_036265225.1 Vulcanimicrobiaceae bacterium | reverse complement strand
TTGAGCTCTCCGTCGCCGAACCAGCGGGCGAACGGCTCGTTCCATTCCAGCGTCGTGGTAAAGGGCTTGCTCCACTCCAGCGTGCGCGCCCACTGGGCCCAAAATGCGAGGTAATCTTGCGCGGCCTCTTTGTAAATTCCGGCGCTTGCGTTGGCCTGCTCGGAAAACGCGGGAGGCGGCGGAAATCGCCGGTGCTCTTCGAAGAGGGCCTCGATCGCGGAGCTGCTCATAGGCGCGAGTTACCGAGGCGAACTCGGCATGCCTGCCGAAGCGTCACTACGCTTCGACGATGTTGACCGCACTCGTTCTCGCGGCGCTGACGGCGACCGCAACCGGGCTCACCACAATACGCTTTGATGCGCCTGCTCCCAACTTTGCCATTCCCGACGCACACGGAATGCGCTATCTTTCCGACCTGCGCGGCAAAACCGTGGTCATTGATTTTTGGGCGAGCTGGTGCCACGTTTGCACGGCCGAGCTGGGCGATTTCGTTCGCGCGCAGCAGACCTACGGAGAGCGCGTTGCCGTAGTGACGATCTCTGACGAACCGAGCGAGATCGCCGCGGCGTACTTGCGCCAAACGAATATCAAGCTTCCTTTGATCGAGGATCCCGACGGCATCATTCACCGCGTCTACTCGGTCCCGAAGATCCCCGTGACGCTCGTGCTCGACCCAGCCGGAAACGTTTCGTACGTATCCGTCGGCGGGGAGAGCTGGGAGGAGCTGAGCGGAGCAATCGAGCGAGCGCAGGCCGACTCTCCGGCTAGCACTCTCGGGGCGGGAGTGCTACAGTAGCAGAGTGATTGAAGGCGGCGACCTTGGAAAGCGCAAGGCTTATATCCTCGCGACGGTTGTCTACGAGTATATTGCCACCGCCGAGCCGGTCGGCTCGCAGGCGCTTACTCAGAAGTACAACCTCGGCATCAGCTCGGCCACGGTCCGCAACGAAATGGCGGAGCTCGAGGCCGGCGGGTATTTAATTCAGCCGCACACCTCGGCCGGGCGCGTCCCCTCCGACGCCGGCTACCGCACCTACGTCGACCGCCTGATGCAGCCCGAAGAGCTGACCGGCGACGAGCGCCGGCGCATTCGCGACGAGCTCAACGACGCGGCGCGCGAGCTGGACGAGATCATCGATCACACGACTCGTTTGCTGGGCCGGCTCTCGAACAATCTCGCCTTTGTTACGATGCCGCAGCAAGAGGCGCAGCGCTTCAAGCACATTCAGCTCATTTGGCTCTCCTCGCACACCGGGGTGGCCATCGTCGTGACCTCGCTCGGCGTCACCGCGCAGAGTCTCTTCGAACTCGGCGCGGAGGTCCAGCCCGACGACCTCACGCGTTTTTCCAACGCGCTCAATACGCGGCTCTCCAACCGCCCGCTGCGTGAAGTCAGCGATACCGAGATCGCACAAGCGGCGCGCGAGAGCGGCGTCTCCGACGACCTGCGCGCGGCCGTCGTGCAAGCCTGCGCGTCGGCGCGCTCGAGCGAACAGCCGACGATCGCCTCAGCCGGTGCGCAGAATCTGCTCGACCAGCCGGAGTTTCAAGACCTACGCAAGCTGCGTTCGATCTTGCGGATCGTCGAGGAGCAGAAAACGTTGTATCAAGTCGTTGTCGACGCAATGAACGCGGAGGCGGCCAGCGTTAAAATCGGCCACGAGCTCGGCAGTGACGAGCTGGCCGACCTTTCGGTCGTAACGGTTCCCTATCGTTTTGGTTCGCACGCGTCGGGAATGCTTTCCATTCTCGGGCCGCGGCGGATGCCGTACGCGCGCCTCCTGGCGCTTGCGACGGGAACGGCCGAATCGTTGAGCGAGCGTCTCTCGGACGTCAACCAAATACCCGACGCGTAAAATGCCGACGAAGGACTATTACGACATCCTCGGCGTCGGACGCGATGCGATGGGGGACGAGATCAAACGAGCCTATCGCAAGCTGGCGCGCGAGCACCATCCAGACGTAGCGCACGATAAATCCAACGCCGAGCATTATTTCAAAGAGGTCAACGAAGCCTACGAAGTGCTCTCCGATCCGGGGAAGCGCGCACAGTACGATCGCTTCGGGACCGCCGGCAACGGCACGGGCGCGGGCGCGGGTGATTTTGGATTTGGCGGCGGCTCGTTCGGCGACATCTTCGACATGTTCTTCGGCAACGCGCGCGGGCCACAGCGCAGGCGAGCCGGACCTGAGCGCGGCTCCGATCTGCGCTTCGATCTCGAGATTACGCTCGAAGAGGCATTTCACGGCGCTAAGAAAGAGATCGTCTTCGATCGCCTGGCGCATTGCGACGTGTGCAACGGCAGCGGCGCGCGTCCCGGTACGATGATCGTGCCTTGCGAACGCTGTGGCGGAAACGGCAGCGTGCGCAGCGTGCGCCATACGCCGCTCGGACAAATGGTAACGGAAACGGTTTGCCAGCGCTGCGGCGGCGAGGGGCACGTCACCGCGACGCCTTGCGAACGGTGCGCCGGACGAGGACGCTTCGAGACCGAAGCGCGCCTGACGGTGAACATTCCGCCCGGCGTCGACGATGGCTCGCGCATTCGGATCGCCGGAAGCGGCGAAGGCGGACTGCGTGGTGGAACCACCGGCGATCTCTTCGTCTATCTGACGATTGCGCAACATCACGTCTTTCGGCGCGAAGGGCGAGAGACGTTCGTTGACGTGCCGGTGAGCTTTCCGCAGGCTGCGCTCGGCGCGACGATCGGCGTACCGTCGCTCGACGGCGACGTCGAGCTGACCCTGCCGGCAGGAACGCAGTCGGGAACGACGCTGCGCTTGCGCGGCTACGGCATGCCCAGCGTGCGCGGCACGCATCGCGGAGATCATCACGTGCGCGTGCACGTCGTCGTGCCGGCGAAGCTCAACAAACGGCAACGCGATCTTCTCGAAGCGTATGCCGAAGCCGGCGGCGACGCCCTTGAAGAGCGGACCTTTTTCGACCGGGTGAAGGACGCGTTTCGTCCCGAGTGACCGCGGCTCGTCGCTTCTTCGTCGAGGGGGAACAAGTGGCCGGCGGGGCGGTTGAGATTCTCGGCGGAGACGCCCATAAAATCACCCGCGTGCTGCGCCTTCGTGCCGGCGACCTCATCGAGATCGTCGACTCTCGCGCCCGCGCTTTTCCCGCGACCATCGAAGAGGCAGGCCCAGTCGTGCGCGCGCGGCTCCTCGATGCGATCGCTGATTCCAAACCCGATGCGAGAACTTTAATAGTGGAAGTCGCGCAAGCAGTTCCCAAAGCGGCGCGCATGGACTTCGTCGTTGAAAAGGGGACCGAACTTGGTGCGGCTGCGTTTCTTCCTTTTTACTCAGAGCGCAGCGTGGGACGGCGAGTCGGCCCGGAGAAGCTCGCGCGTTGGCGACGCATCGCGCGCAGCGCCTCGCAACAGTCGGGACGACGCGACGTGCCTGCGGTTCACGAACCGCTCGAGTTTGACGCCCTGGTCGAACGCCTTGGCGATTACGATGCGGTCTTGCTTGCGTGGGAACTCGCGCCGCCGGAGCCGCTGCACGACCGGCTGCGCGCCCTTTTGCCACAAGCCGGACGCGTGCTGATCGTCGTAGGCCCTGAGGGCGGCTTCGCGCACGCCGAGGCGGAGGCTGCCTCCAGCCGCGGAGCGCACGTGCTCTGGCTGGGCTCGCGCATTCTTCGGACCGATACCGCCGCAATAGTGCTGTTGGCGGTGATTGGCGCCTTTACGTCGTAGAATCAGCGATTGCGCATGTCGTTTCCATTCTCGGTCGTCATTCCCACCTATAACGAGGCTTCCGGTATCGGAAAGCTCCTGCACGCTTTGAACGCGGTATTTACGCAGAACGGGCTAGACGGCGAGATCATCGTCGTCGACGACAACTCTCCCGACGGCACCGGCGACGTCGTCGAGCAGCTCGCGCGCGAACTGCCCGTGCGCTGCCTGCATCGCAGCGGCAAGCTCGGGCTGTCGAGCGCCGTTATCGAGGGCTGGAAGCTGGCGCGCCCCGAGTCGGTGGCGTTAGGTGCGATGGATGCCGACTTTAGTCACGACGTCAACGCGCTGCCGAAAATGGTCGCGGCGCTGGAGTCGCAAGAGTATGGCCTCGCCGTGGGCAGTCGCTATGTTGCGGGCGGCGGTATCGCCAACTGGCCGGCACACAGGATAATTACTTCGAAGGTCGCCTGTTGGTTGGCGCGTCCGCTCACGAGCGTCCGCGACGTCACCAGCGGCTATTTTTTGGTGCGCCGCGCGGCGCTCGACGGCGTCGAGCTCGACCCGATCGGCTTCAAGATCGGGCTCGAAGTAATCGCCAAGGCCCACTACGGCCGGGCGGTCGAGATTCCGTTCGTCTTTACCGACCGCGTCGCCGGTCAATCGAAGCTCAACGAACGCGAGATTTTTAACTACATCAAGCAGCTGACGCGGCTCTATGGACAGTGGTTGTCGCCGCGCGCGAAGGAGCGCAAAGTCTAATGCCGATGCCCGAATGGTTGTCGAGCCGGCGAGGAAAGGAAGAGAAGCCGGCGGCCGACGCGGCGCTGTGGAGCAAATGCCCGAAGTGCGGCGAGGTGCTCTACCGCCGCGACCTTGCGGCCAATCTTTTCGTCTGCACGCGCTGCAGCCATCACTTCCGAATGGGGGCCTACGATCGCATCGCCTCGATCGTCGACGGCGACTTTGCCGAGATCGGCGGCGACGTCGTTGCCGGCGATCCGCTGGGCTGGACCGATAAGAAAACCTATCCGGCCAAGCTCAGCGGCGATCGCGAGCGTAGCGGCCTCTCCGAGTCGGTCGTTTGCGGCTTTGCCAACATCGGACGTTTCCCGGTTGCCTTGGGCGTGATGGATTTCCACTTCCGCGGTGGCACGATGGGCCGCGTGACCGGCGAGCGGATCACGCTACTGCTCGAGGAGGCGCGCCGCCGCCGCATCCCGTGCATCATCTTCGCGGCGTCGGGCGGTGCCCGCATGGAAGAGGGCATGCTGGCGCTGATGCAGATGGCGAAGACCACCGCCGCGGTGACGCGCTTCATGGCCGACGGCAACGTCTTCATCACGGTGCTGACGGACCCAACGACCGGCGGCGTGTCGGCGTCGTTCGCCTTTCAGGCCGACGTCATCGTTGCCGAATCAAAGGCAATGATCGGCTTCGCCGGGCGGCGCGTTATCGAGCAGACGATCCGCCAGCGTCTGCCCGACCAGTTTCAAACGGCCGAGTTCTTGCTCGAAAAGGGCGCGATCGATATGGTCGTGGACCGCCGCGATCTAAAGGAGACTCTGGTGCGATTGCTCGAGTACGTGGTGCGTGAGCAATAATCTGATCGTCGAGCGCGAGAAGGGTCTGGTCGAGCTCGAGCGGCGCATCGCCGAGCTGCGAACGGCCTCGGCGGCGCAGCCCCTCGACATGTCGGTCGAAGTCCGCGCCCTCGAGGAGAAGTACCAGCAGATCCTTCGCGAGCTTTTCGGGAAGCTCTCTCCGTGGGAAAAGGTGCATATGGCGCGCCACCCGGACCGGCCGACGTCGCTCGACTACATCTCGCGTTTCGATCGCTTTGACGAGCTCCACGGCGACCGTCACTTCCGCGACGATCCGTCGATCGTCGGCGGTTTTGCTCTCTTGGGCTCGCGGCCCGTGATGGTCCTGGGCCAGCAGCGAGGGCGCGATACCAAGGAGAACTTGCGCCGCAACTTCGGCATGCCGTCACCCGAGGGATATCGCAAAGCAAGCCGTCTGGCCAAGCTCGCATCGCGTTTGGGTCTTCCGATCGTCACCTTCGTCGACACCAAGGGCGCCGATCCCGGCATCAGCTCAGAAGAGCACGCGCAGGCCGAGGCCATCGCAACTTGCCTGCAGATCTTTGCGACGGCGCGGGTTCCGATCGTCGCAACGGTAGTCGGCGAAGGGGGCTCGGGCGGAGCGCTCGCCTTGGCGATTGCCGACCTCGTGCTAATGCTGGAGCACAGTACCTACTCGGTCGCCTCACCCGAAGGTTGCGCGGCAATCTTGTGGTCTGATGCCGGAAAGGCGGAAGAAGCGGCGGCGCGGTTGAAGTTAACGGCTAATGATTTGCATCGCTTCGGTATCGTCGACGAAATCGTGCCGGAGCCTTTGGGCGGCGCACATCGAAACGCCGAAGACGTGGTGACGCTAACGCTCGTGGCAATCGATGCTGCTCTCGAGCGGTTGACGCCCGTCACGGCGGAACGTCTGCTCGACGAGCGCTATGCCAAGTACCGGCGATTGGGAGAATGGCAGGCCGAAAGCTTAGATCCAATCGGCTCCGCGCCTTAGGCGCGCGAGTCCGCCCCGTCCTTCGTCTCGCTGGACGCGTGACGGCAGCCGCGGTCGCACTCTCTCTCGTCGTCCTCGTTGCCGTGCAATTTGCGCGCGCGATCGGGCAAAATCTGGCTACGGCCCGCCAGCTCTCGCTGATTCGCGAGGACATTACGACGTTGCAGCGGCAGCGCGACGAACAGCAGCGCGAGCTGCACCGTCTCTCCGATCCGCAAGGGGCGATTCCCGAGATTCACGACCGGCTGCGTCTCGTGCGACCGAACGAGACGCTGATCTTCGTCAGCCCCGTTCCGTCGGCCGGTCCTTAGTGGATACGCTGGGCGGCATCGTCATCAACCTCAATACCTATGGCGCGACCGTACGCCTCGACGACGGCGACCTGGCGACCGCGCCGGCGTCCGACGTGGAGTCGCACCGCGAGCAATATCTGCGCTCGCTGGCCCGCCACAAGCGGTTGGCCTTTGAGGTGCGCCGCGACGGACGGCGCCGCGCCGTTTCCTTAGCGCCGCAAATTCGCGACGACGAGCTGGAAGAGCAGATCGTGTCGTATCTCAAGAGCACCGAAGAGTGGGAGCAGCCCGACGGCATCCCGGCGGCGGAGCGTCACTTCTTGCGTAAGAAACGGCGCGCGGCACTCTTCGAAAAGCGCCAGCCATAACGTCTTTCGGAGCATCATGTGAGTAAACGCTATGCGATCGTCTCGATCGGCACAAACTCGACGCGGGCGTTAATCGCCGACGTCGAACCGGAGCAGCCGCGCGTCGAAACGGCCCGCTCGACGGGGACGCGCGTCGGCGAGGGATTGAAAGAAGGCGGCACCCTCAACGATGAGGCGATGCAACGCACGCTCGATGCGATTACCGCACACTATCGCGCGATTCGCGGACACTACGTGCGGATTTTTGCCGTGGCTACGAGCGCCTTGCGGCGTGCAACCAACGCAGAAGCGTTTTCCGATCGCGTGCAAGCGATTCTTGGCGTTCCGCTGCGCGTGCTGAGCGGTGAAGAAGAGGCGGCGGCGTCCTATCGAGGTGCGCTGACGGCATTCGGAACGCTGCGCGGCGAACGCGTCGGTGTCTTGGATATCGGCGGTGGAAGCACCGAGTATGCCATTGGAGTTGCCGGGACGCCCGAGAGCGTGGTGTCTTGCGAGATCGGCGCCGTTCGTTTGAGTGAAGAGGTGCCGGCGCTAACCGGACGCGACGGAAGCGTCGGCGAGGCGAGCCTTTCACGAGCGCGCGACCTTGCACGCGAGGCATTAGCTTCGTTGCGCGATTGCGCGGCAGTGGAACGCGTTGCGCTCGTGGGGGGTAGTGCAACATCGGCTGCCGCGATCGCTCGCGAACGCCGATTGCCCGCGCCGGCGATGCCGCTCACTCGTGCCGATCTAAAGCGCGTTCTGGATATGCTGGTCAAGATGCCGCTGGAAGAGCGCAAGGGCGTCGTCGGCATGAAGGCACAGCGGGCCGACATTCTTCCGGCCGGCATCATCCTGCTCGACGAGGCGCTGGAGATCCTAGGGCAGGACAGCGTCGTGGCGACGACGGCCGATCTATTGCTCGGTATCTTGCTGCAGGAGCGGGATGCGGGAGGACAACGCTCCCCGGCGCTCGCACGTTCCGAAGCGCGAAGGGGATTTCGTAAATGAACGACACGCAGATACACGAGCATATCGAGAACCTCATTACCGAAGAGCACCGGCTGCTGGAACACGGTGAGAGCGGCGGCTTGACCAACGACGATCGCGCTCGCCTCGACCAAATCACCGTGCGGCTCGATCAGTACTGGGATTTGTTACGTCAGCGCCGGGCGCGGCGCGACGCCGGACAGGATCCCGGCGTTGCCCACTTACGCAGCGGCGAGGTCGTCGAACACTACCAGCAATAACGCGGGATGGTGGTGGAACTGGCAGACACAGCAGACTTAACGATCGGTTGAGCCGCGGGAACGGGAAACTGCCTGCGGGATGCGCTCAAAGTCGGTAAACTCTCTGCCGCAATTGCGGCGTGACGATGCCGAGCCAAGCTCCGAAAGATTCGGAGAAGGTGTAGAGACTGGACGGGCGCGGCCTAAGTGAGATAGCTCATAGGGTCAAGGCACAGTCCGGACCACAAACGCGATTGGCGCGGTGGCGAAAGCCATAGTGGTGCGAAAATCTGCAGCCTGAAAGGGCGTCCGGGTTCGAGTCCCGGCCATCCCAAGAAAAACAGCTATATACCATATGACTTTTCGCCACCCTAGATCGTCTTTAGACCCCTTTTTCTAACATTTGTCTAACCGCGTGAGAAGCGTCTAGCCGACGAGCGAGTCTAACGTGCTCGCAGCTTGGGCGTCCCGCTCCTGGTAGACGTGGAGATAACGCTCGGCCGTGACGCGGATATCGGCATGGCCAAGGCGTTTGCTCACCACGTCAATCGGCACATTGTTCTTTGCTAGTAGCGAGGCGTGTGTGTCGCGTAAGCAGTGCAGCGTGATAGGCTTTACCTTCGCCCTTTCGGCTAGCTCGATTACACGGGTTCCGAAGTTTCGCGGGTTGACGAGCGAACCGTCCGGCCGGGCAAAGACAAGACCGTCGTCCTTGTATCCGGCTCCGAGAAAGTCACGCCCTTGCTGCTGCTTGTCCCAATGCTGCTCTAAGATCGTCACGAGCGGTGCGGGTAGAGCGATCGTGCGAGATTTGCCATTCTTCGGTTCCTTCAAGAAGAGACCGAGGCTTTGCGTACGCGCGAGCGAGTGCCGTATCGTGACAGTGTGCCCTTTAAGGTCAAGGTCGCTCCACCGCAGTGCGAGGACTTCTCCCCGCCTCGCCCCGGTGTATACCGCAAAGGCTACGGCCGCAGCGAACCACGGTTCGGCAGTGGGGCCGCCGTTCCGAACAGCGCGAGGCGACGGGTTGCGAGCGGCTTCGAGAAGTCGAGCGGTCTCGGCTTCGTCAAGCGCGTTGGGTTCGGGCTTCGGCGCCTTTGGTAGATCCTGCGGAGCTATCTGTGCTGCTACGTTGCGAGTCACAAGGTCTCGCCGGATACCGAAGTTCAGTACGCACCGCGCTAGATCGTGCAGGTGACGTACGCTGCGTCCGGATAGCGGCCTACCGGCGCTTCCAGTGGCGGACCACTTCGCGTAGGCTTCGGGCAAATGCCCTTGCCGTAGATCACGAACCTTGACGGGACCGAACGCTGCCGATAGGTAGACTCTGCCGTACAACTCGTCCCGCTCGAACGTAGATACCGCGAGAATAGGTTTCTTCTGTTTCATGAAGTCAGCGAGCAACTCTCCGAAAGTTATATTCGGATTTCGTACGTGCTCGCCGTCGCGGGCTTCAGCTTCGAGCTTTGCAAGTTTGGCTTCGGCCTCCGTCTTGGTTAGATCGTGGAACGTGCCGGTTAGCTGCTGCCGTTTGCCCTCGACCTTCGGGCCTTCGTAGGCGTACCGATAGCGTTTGGGTCCGACTCGTTTCAAGTACCCCATGTTAGGCGTGTCCTTTCACGGGGGTTCCGGTGGCGCCACGTTCGCCGTTACCGGCCAGCAAGTCCCGCAAGGCTTCTCGCGGTATCAAAAACCTCTGCCCAAACCTTACGCTTCGGAGCGTACCGTTCTGCAGCAGCGTATAGACAGCGTTGCGCCCAAGGCGCAGGATTGATTGAACCTCTCCCGCCGTCAAAACGTCGGGCATATCGTCAAGGTGAATCACTCGGGTTTCTTTCTTGTGACGCGGGGAGCCGCACGGGCATGCAACTCTCCGGTTAACGCGAGCATTGCTCGCTACGCGCCTCAGCGTTCTAAGGCGTCAGAGGTTATGAGAACTCGTCCTCGCTGACGTCCTCATGTAGGGCGAAGGGAGACCGTTTATGTTTCCGGCGCAGCTTGAACGCACGGCGATCGACGGAATGGCATTTGCACTGCGAGACGCAGCAGCCGCCCCAATCGGCCGAATGCACCTCGGGTCGGTGCGCGCAATAAACACATCGCCTAGTCATCGGCAGCTAACCT
>DATAPM010000379.1:0-1940 GCA_036265225.1 Vulcanimicrobiaceae bacterium | reverse complement strand
CGGGCCACGCGGCAACCGACACGATATGCTCCGTTGTTCTTAGAGATAAGGCGCGAACGTCGCTTGCGTCCAGATTACGGGATATGGAATACTGCTACTAGATCATGGATTATCCTATCACTGAATCGGGTACCCTCAAGGCGAGTCGAGAAATGAACGGCAGCGACCAGCGGCGCCCAGAGCTTAGCGACTTCCTTAGAACGCGCCGGGCTAAAATCGCGCCCTTCGACGTGGGCTTAGCCGACGGCGCGAGGCGGCGTACGCCCGGTCTGCGGCGCGAAGAGGTTGCGCTACTGGCCAATATCGGTGCCACCTGGTACACGCGGCTCGAGCAAGGCTTGCCGATCAACGTTTCGGCCGAGGTGTTGGCCTCAATCTCGCGCGCCCTGCGCTTGACGTCGGACGAGCGCCGCCATCTCTATCTCCTGGCCGGCCTGCCGCTGAGCATCACGCCGCCGCAAGAAGAACGTCCCAGCGAGCTGGTGTTGCGCGTAATGAACGCCCTCGATCCTTGCCCGGCCTACATTCGCGGACGGCGCTGGGACGTGCTCGCTTGGAATCGCAGCGCCGACGGACTCAACGATTTCTCGAGCGCCGTCGGACCCGCGCGCAACTTGGTGTGGCGCCTCTTCCGCGACACGGCACTGCAGTGCCGCTTCGGCGACCCGGAGTGCACGCGGCGCCGCTGCGTCGCCCAGTTTCGTGCGGTCGCCGCCAAGTATCCCAACGATCCGTCTTTCACCGAGCTCATCGAAGATCTGCGTATTAACTCGCCGGAGTTCCGAAAGCTGTGGGCCGAACACGACGTCTTGGGATCGGCTGAAGGCCTCAAGCGATTCGTCCATCCCGAGCTCGGCGAACTGATCCTCGATCACACGACCCTCGAGCTCCCAGGAGACGGCGACATGCGAATGGTGGTGCTGACGGCGGCCCCGGGCTCGGAAACCGAGAAGAAACTCCACCTACTCGCTCCCGAACACGTGGAGGTTTAGATGCGCGCACTCGTTGCTACATTGTGCTTGACGCTAGCTGCCGTTGCTGCATCGGCGCAAAAGGTCTCAGCCGCCGACCCGATCGACTCGCTCGACCGTCTCGCCGGTACGTGGAAAAGCCATGGAGTCTTCGTCGAAAGCCCATACGGTAAAGCCGGACCTGCCGACGCCACGACGACATGCGTT
This sequence comes from Vulcanimicrobiaceae bacterium, assembly GCA_036265225.1. Classification (GTDB taxonomy): domain Bacteria; phylum Vulcanimicrobiota; class Vulcanimicrobiia; order Vulcanimicrobiales; family Vulcanimicrobiaceae; genus Cybelea. The sequence continues at coordinate 762 of DATAPM010000379.1, read as the reverse complement.
TGGTCGAACAGTCACACCTTCCTGATTTGCCAGCAGAGCGTTACCATGGCCGGCAGTACCAGCGAAGACATTGCGCTCTACACCTACGACCCCGATGCGAAAGTTTATCGCTTTTTCAACGTGCGGCCGTCCAAAGTGGTCCCACTGAACATCACCATCGAAGGCGACACGATCACCTATCCCGTCACTTTCAAGAACAGCGCCGGGCAAGACGTAACCATTCGAACCGTCAACATCTGGGATAACCCGGCGCTCTACCGATGGCGTACCGAGTATTCCAACGACGCCGGCAACACGTGGATACCGATGGCCTCGGGCACCTCGCAACGGCAGTAGCTACGATCCTGCGATAAAGGCATCCACCTCGGCTAAGTAATGACGTTTTGCGGCGTCGTCGATGAACGAGGCTTCGAACGAGTTTTTGGCCAGCGCGACGACCTGCTCGTCGCTCATGTTCAGCGCCACCGCGGTGTCGCGCAAATTCTGTCCGACGTAGCCGCCGAAGTAGGCGGGATCGTCGGAGTTGCAGGTACAGGTCAGGCCGGTCTCCATCATTTGTTTGAGCGGATGCACGGCGAGCGCCGGAACGACGCGTAGGCGCACGTTGGAGAATGGACAGACGGTCAGCGGCATCCGCTCGCGCGCCAGACGCGCGACGAGCGCTTCGTCTTCCAGGCACCGCACCCCGTGGTCGACGCGCGAAACCTTGAGCAGGTCGAGCGCCTCCCAGATGTATTCGGGCGGCCCTTCCTCGCCGGCGTG
>DATAPM010000378.1:0-3501 GCA_036265225.1 Vulcanimicrobiaceae bacterium | reverse complement strand
TTATCGGAAATCGTTTCAATCGTCATGAGGGTTCATTTGGGCTGAGGTTCGTCCGGCCCCTTTTGAACGCTGGGCGGACGGTCGATAGCTACGCTCGCCCGCCAACGATCGCTAGATGGAAGAACTGAGAGATGACGGTGCCGTTAAGAAGCGGAAAGTGCGCGTCCAGTTCCCATCCGGGTTGCAGGCCGTGGCAGGTTGGCGCACTGCGCGAGCTCACAATAGTTCGGTCTTGCGACACATCATCGATCGTACTACGCGCCTCTCCAGCGCGGGTCGTACCGGGCGGAACGGTACGGAAGTGAGGAGAGAGCCAAATAAAATTAACCGGTCCGTCGGATGGCGGCGGCTTGCCCTGCGAGTTTAGTTGTGTGGGCTGACCGCGATACCCCAAAGAAATACGGCACGCTGCTCGGAGACTTGCTTGAAGGGGTCGCCGCCATCGGGGTACTTCCAGAAGTTGACGAAGCGCGCCTCACGCGATGGCGAATGGTTCGGTCCGATAATCGTTCCGTTAAAAAGCGCGTATTGCACGCCGGGTTCGTTGTGCTTTTTGTGGTGAAAACCGTAGAGCTGGAGCGAGGAGACGATGGTTGCCTTCGATCCCGATACGGAAACTCGGTCGAAGACCACGGGAACGTTGTACTCGCCACTTCGCGCAAGAACGAGATACGAGCCGTCCCAAGACGCGCTTCCCAAGTAGGTGGCTCTGGGATACGCGATCTCGGCGATTGTGCTCGAGCCCTTGACAAGTTCGGCCAGCGGGTGATCCGTCGAATCCGCGGTGATGAAAAGGTTGCCCGCATTGTCGTACGTGCAGTAAAAGTATCCGGGCACCGCGGGATCGGAATAGACCGACGGCGTTCCTCGCGCGTTTTTGTAGATGGTCACGTCTCCAGAGTAACGGCTGGTCAGGGCGAGGTCGCCGTTGCGCGGATTGATCGCGCATCCGTCTGCGTCTGCGTTCAGCGAGCCGATCGGAGCGGAGCCGCCATGAGCGTATTCCACAACCTTGCCGGTGTCGGTGATCCAAATATTACCCTGGCGGTCGACGCACTCACCGGTCGGCGCTTGGAAGCCGGTCAGCTTTCCGACGCGCTCGCCGTTTGGAAATGAATAGACGTTGACGACTCGTTTCCAGCGATCGGAAACGTAGACGAGGTCGTCGCTCGACGTGCGCGGCTGCATGAATGCGTTCGCGGCTTGAGGTCGAAGCGCCGGCTGCGTCGCGGGCTGCATAGCGCTGCCGCAACCAGCGAGCATCGCGAGCGCGGTGGCGCTCAGCAGCAAGGTGTGAAGGCTCCATCTATTCATCGCGTTCCTCCAAGCATTTTGCAACGGCCGCGGCATCCGGGGGTAAGGGGATGATACCGCGGTTTGAGTCTGGCCGTCGAGAGGCCGGCTGGACTCGCAGCGTCAGCGCGAACGCTTTTGCCCCCTACAAAAGAAAAGAGCCCCGAAAAAAGCTTTCAGGGCTCTTGGCTTCGTTGCAGCGCTACTTCTTGGGCTTGAGGATCTTTTTTGGCGGGTATTGTAGCTTGGTAAATGGCGAACCGCTCACGCCGGGCGGAGGGTAGTTCACTTCTTGAAGGTTCCCGAGCAGCGTTAGATTCTCGGGGCATATTGGTGTCTTCAGGCACTTCGGATCGGTGGGTACCGACTGATTGAGGACAACGCCGGAACTAGTGATGTAAATGCTTTGCGACCCGTAGTTCTCGAACGAGAATTTAGGTTGCGCGCCAGAACCGGGCGTCGGAATATAGGGGACTTCGTTCCAAGTCGCGTACTCGGCGCCGCCCGACGGCGACGTGGTTCCCGCGACGAAGACTATCGCGTACTTCCAGGCCTTGCTGATTTTGGGCAGCTTTGGATTGTTAATGCTCACGACCGGCACGGGATTGGCAGGCGAGGACGCATACGTCCACTCCGTAGCTTCCGCGAGGTTCTTGATGTGTGTCGTATAGTTTCTCGCCGACATCATGCCGAAGTGCACACCGGGCTGCCCCGAGGCGCGATTCTGATACAGCGTGGAGCCCGAGTACTCCACCGTCGTCGTGTTGCTCGAGGGATTATACGTGACGCTCGTTGGATCGCAACCCGAACCAGAGACTGCGCAGAACGCATTCTCGTGTACGCTCAATGGTATGTTGGGAGGAATGTCGGCCGTCACGTTGCCCTTGAAAATGATTTCGAAATTGGTCGGACATGGCTGCGATGACGACGCACACGGATAGGGTAGAATCTCGTTGAAGATCTCGGCCGGCCGATTGGATGAGCCCGGCACCTGCCGAGCATCGCCCGACGGCGGACCCGAAACTCCGGGTGCTGCTAGTTGAGAGGGCGTGTTGCACGCCGATGCGATAACAAAACTGGCCGCAGCGACGAGCACGCGTGAGGCTCTGAGCAGAATACGCATGATCGAATCGTCCCTTCTGATGAAGCATTGGGAAAAAGCCGCGCCGCGTTCCGACCAAAGGGCGGAAACGCGTCGTAATAGCTCTAAGATTGCCATTCCGAGCAGGGCGTAGCCTGCTCAGCATGACAAGGCGAGCTAGGGCTTCATCCTACCACCTCAGGCCGGCGCGAACAAGGTTCGTCGATCGCAGACCCTATCCTGATGGAAGAGATCAGGTCGGCCCTAGCTCGCCAGCCGAAGGCTTCGCTTCGTACCCCTGAGTGGTTCTCGCCAGTGGGGGCCGCGCGCCGCAAGCGGTTATGCCAGACGTTCGAGCCGGTCGGATTCGGAGAGAGTTGTGTGAAAGCGATGCTCTACTGCGACCACTTGCTGTGTTTTGTAGCCGCAGACGTATGTTTGAAGATCCGTAGGGTACTGGTTTGTATCGGAGATATAAAAGCAAGTCCTCATGCTTCGCTTCCTGCAGTATCCAGGATCCGCTACACTCAGTTTGCGGTGCGATGGGCCGGTTTTGTTTCGTTTTCCCCGAGCGCTGTACGCCTCACCTTATCCTGGGTACAGCATCGGCGGACGCTATTCGCTTTCGCTGGTTTTGATTGCAAAAATCTGACCGAAACCGACCACATCGAAGATCTTTTTGAGATTGGGATTTGCGCCGGTCAAAGAGATTCGGCATCCGGGTAGCCGGTTATGGAGGCGTGCAAGTTCGCCGAGAAAAGTCGAATCCACGTAGGTCACGGCGGAAAAGTCGAGATCGAGCTGTTTAAGCGCCGGCAACGAGCCGAAGATTTCCGCCACTTCAGCTTGGCGGAGAAGGTCATACTCGCCCTCAAGTGTCACGCGCCGCTCGCCGCCGGTCTGCATCCTTGGGGCCCTTTACCGCGCTTTGTCCGCCACCCTTGCGGGTAAAAGGAAATGAGATGCAATTGAGGTTAAGCTAGCTAGGATGTGCCAGGGAACCATGCTCTGGGAGAGTCGCGGCCGGACCGCGGTGGACGTCCTCAAAGAGCGCGCCGCGTTCCTGAGCGCTCTCCGAACTCACGCAGGTTGGGACTTGGACGAGGATGCCGCGCGATTGATCTTCA
>DATAPM010000377.1:0-7391 GCA_036265225.1 Vulcanimicrobiaceae bacterium | reverse complement strand
GTACGGTGGTGCGTACGACGGTGGCAGCGGAACCTGAGACCGTTACACGATAGATTGCTGCTACGCCTGAGTTCTGGTAGTTCGGGTCGACTGCGGCGATATAAGCGCCGTCCCACTGAACGGCGGCGGGCTCGGTAAGGTTTAAGCCGCTGATGAGCTGCATCGTGCTGCTCCCGGCCGGCAGCTCTCCAAAAATAGCTTGCGCGGAGAAGGTATAACCCTCGAAAAAGAGGTTGCCCTGCGGATCGTAAGCGGGAGGATCGTACGTGTCGATCTGTTGGTCCGAACCATAGTAGAGGGTTTGGTTCCCGCCCAGACCTCCGGAAAAAACCAGGATATTGCCCTGAGTGGAAAGCGTCACCGAATTTGTGACGGCGATGTTTCCGGTCGTAGGGTCGACGGCGCAGCCGTCGGGACGCCCGTAATAATCGTATGCCGCAGCGACCGGCGTGATGCCGCCGTGGGCGTACTCGAGGATTTCATTATCGCGGAAGGCGGTGACGTAAACATTGCCTGCCGAGTCGACGCATTGGCCGAGCGGATGAGTGAGACCGGTGATCTGACCGAACAACTTACCGGGCTTGGCTCGGTAGTTATAAATGTCGACCGTGTTACTGCTCTCGTCCGAAACGTAAAGCAGCCACTGTTTACCGCCACCGGGGCTAATCCACGACCGAGCCGCCGGAGCGGAGCGCGCGGCGCGGGAGACATTCGCAGGTGTCATCGACCCACCGGTAACTGATCCGCCGCTGCACGCTGACAACCACACCGCAGACAAACCGAGAACTGCTAAAGTACGCATGTGCTGTGCCCTCCTAGCTGGTCGTCATCTTACTGGCCGGCGAACCAAAGTGGAGTGAGTTAGGAGCAGACGTGGCGCTATGCTCGCGAGCTACGGTTCAAACCGAGTGAAAGTGCCACTCCGTGCCGAGAGGTCAACCTAGGTGCGAAGTTTGCTAGCTCCGAAGACGCTCTGACAACAAAGCTCGGGGAGGAGATCGCCTTCGTGCAGAGAGGTGTTCGCGCGCCAACGGGGGACGAGGTGCAGCTGGCCGTATTTCGGCGATTATTACGGCGGCAAGGCAGGCAGTCTCAATCCCTTGCGACCGACCCGGCCGCCATGCGCGCGTCCTCCGTGGACCAGCTGCGTCTCCCCGAGGCTATCGATCGCGCGGTGGACGTCAGTCTATTTAGGCTATCCGCACGCATGCATTCCGTCGTGACCCACTACGATCTCAACCAAGAATCGGTCGATGACGTGTGTCGGATCGTTGGCCTTTCACGTAGACAGTTTTTCCGAGATCACCGTGACGCTTTGCTTAAACTCGCCTCCTTTATAATCGGTGAGGATGATTACGCTGCCGGCCCGGTCGCCGGTCAGGAAGCACTCCCTGACAAAACCGGTTCCAATCTCGGGAACTCCGCCGCGTGGTCCCTCGCGACCGGTCTCTTCAACATCGGCAGCTACCGCGAAGCGGTGAGACTACTGCAGCAAGAACGGCGGAACGCGGATCTTGCGATGCCATATCGAATCGCGATGGCCACGGAGGCCGCCGCTATTGCCATCGAAGGCGGCGAGGTCGCGATCGCGCGATCCGAACTGCTATGGGTCGATTCAATCTGGTGCCGCGAAGGCCGGCCTCTCGATCGATGCCTCGTGGCGCACCGAGAGCTGATCGCCGGCGACCTCGAGGCGTCTCACGCGAAGAAGCAGCAAAGATATCGGCGCTCGCTGGCGATCCTCGCAGCGCTGTCTCCGGGAGAAGGAAACCCCGCGCGAACGCACCTTTTAGCGAAGGCATTCCATGCTTTGTCGCTGAGTCACGACCATCAGGGAGAATGGACCGCGGCGCGAAACGCCGCGCGAGCGGCAGTGGAGGTAATCGAGAGGTCAGATCTTTCGGGTTCACCGTTAGGGCTTTTCGTTCGAGCCAACCACGTCGTGCGCGACGCCCGCCAATACGGCAACGCCGATTTCGCCCTCGAAACGCTATGGGAATGTCTCAGAACGGCTCTGTACCGGGGTTGGATCCCGGTGGTCGGCGACATCGCGGTGCACTTCATCAACCTCAACTTGATGTGCTTGCAGTACCCGCAAGCGCTTCAATGGAGGCGCTGGATTTCAAGGATAGATAGTTCGCGTCTGACGGCACGGACGCTGAATTTCTTGGCCGTGGATACGGCGCATGCTTTAACGATGCTCGGTCAGCCGAGATCGGCGCTTGCCGTCGTGCGGGCTGAAGGCGATGAGGGTCTCGCATTTCTTGGCGCTCGAGCCTACTGGCGCTCCGACGCATTGCGCGCCGCCGGCGAGGCCGCGTCCGCGCTAGAACTCGCAACGACGGCGCTCGACCAAGCGACGGCCGCAGGAAGCTCAAAGGGGCGCGCGCGGTGCCAGCGCGTCCTTGCTAGCTGCCATTCGGCGCTCGGGCATCGGCGCGTCGCTCGAAAAGCGGCGGCCGAGTGCATGGACCTTTCGGAGTGGTTCGTTTCACCGTATGACCTGATGCTCTCGATGAAGATGGCCCGAGAACTCGACCGGCATTACGACCGCGACGAACGGCGGCTCGTCGAACTTTTGCGCGGGCGCGGGGCGCCCACGGCATTCAACCCACCTTCATTTTGAAAGCCGGCGGGCAGGCAAGCTCTTTGCTACGCGAGTGCCAAAAAGCGCACGAGGGCGTAGGCGGAGCCGCAACGATACCTTATTGTTGGTTTGATGACGGCGCCATCATCGACCTTACGGATCCGGCGGCTGACCCCCGCGCTCGGGGCGAGCATCGAGAACTTCGACCTCGGTGCTCCGCTGTCGGACGGTGACATCGCGATGATCGAAGAGGCCTTGTCGCAGTATCTCGTACTCTTTTTCGACGACCAATCGCTGTCGGCGGTTCAGCAACGCGATTTCGCCGCCCGCTTCGGGAAGCTTTATAGGCATCCGTTTTACCCGGGTGAGCCCGACGCTCCGGAAATAATGATCTTAGCTCACGACGCGACGCGTCGCGCCAGCAGCGACCGCTGGCACAACGACGTAACGTACCTCGAAGCGCCGCCGAAAGCAGGGGTTCTCTATGCGGAAGAAATCCCGGAGGTGGGCGGGGACACGCTATGGGCGAACATGTACCTTGCCTTCGAGACGCTCGCAGCGCCGGTCAAAGAGTTTGTCTCGGGCCTTCGTGCGGTGCACTCGTTCGCAAAGAACTTTACCGCGGAACGGTTCAGGGACCTTGGAATGGAGAGCCAGCGCGAGCGCGTTTATGCTGCGCATCCTCCGGTTTCGCATCCCGTTGCTCGAACCAATCCTAAGACGGGGCGCAAAGCACTCTTCGTCAATCAAGACTTCACGACGCACATCGAAGGCCTCTCCTCGCGGGAAAGCGACACGTTGTTGCACTTTCTGTTCGAGCATATGGCGCAACCCGAGTTTCAGGTGCGCTGGCGATGGCAGCCGCGCACCGTCGCCTTCTGGGATAATTGCTGGACGCAACACTATGCGTTGGCCGACTATTTTCCTGAGAAACGCCGCGTGCGGCGTGCGACGATTCTCGGCGATCGTCCTAGTTGAACGAGTGCATCACGCGGGTCGGGAACGCAAGACGTAGTGATGGTCGGTACCGCGGACTCCGTGGAGGACGTCCTCGGAGGCCGTCGTGGCCTCGCGAATGAAGCCAATGTTTTCCGCTACCGAGATTGACGGCACATTGCGCACATCGATCGTAGCCCGAATCTCAGCGACGCCATTGAGCATAAGATGGCGGCATACCGCGCGGACGGATTCGCGCGCATACCCGCGCCCTTGCGCTACGCGCCCAATCGTCCATCCCATTAGCGCATGACTGAGGTCCGCCGGAATCGTCGCTTGTACGTACCCGATGGCCATGCCATCCTCGAGTCCACAGACGACCCAATTCAGCCATAGCTGCAAGGCATCGGGTGAGACTCCGCGCGACAGCAGGGCGTAACGTTCGCGTAGCCACGCGAGACTCTTCGGAATCTCACTCGGCATATAGCGATAAAGCGACGGATCGTCGAGCACGTGAAACATGCCTTCAGCACGTTCTGCAGTGATTGGCTCGAGCAATAGCCGGGCTGAACGGATCGCGACGAACGGCGGACTCCCGAGGGGCGCTACCGCTTTACCGTCCCTGCGCAGACTGAGGCCAATACTCGATGCCGTAATGCTTGAACTCGCTCCAGCGAGCCGCGAGCGACGGCCGCATGTTGCGGCAGACGACGATCGGACGATTGCGCTCGTACGGGATAAGGTATGGCGAGGTCCCGTATCGCGCCGCCAGAGTGACCGAACCGCAAAGCGGCGCCAACGCGGCCGGTTCGAAGCCGACGCCTATGACCACGGAACCGTCGAAGCCGCGTGGCCCCCAAAGGTAATACTGATTGTTGCCGCTGAGCGCCGGCGGCAGGCCTTTCCCAAAAATATCGATCGCCGCGGCCTCCGCGTAGGTCGATGCCAAAACGGCCGCCTTTGCTCGATCGCCGGACGGCAGTGCTGTGTAAACGTCGGCCGTGCGCTGCGCGACCTCTTCCCACCCGAACTCGAGCGAGAAGATGCACCCCAACGGCGCTCCGATACAGGCCTTCTCCATCGGCGGGGGACGAAAGCTCATTTTGGAGAGCATCGCGACGAGTTGCCCTGGCGGATCCAGCGGCAGAACGAACGGGAGCGCCAGCGCGGCATTTGCTGCAGTAAGAACGGCCCAGAGCGCGACGACCCAGCGCCAGAGGCGCGTACATGCCACGGCGCCGACGGCGAACATGGTCGGATAGGCACCGGCCAGATAATAGTCTTTGCCGTGCGTGGTGATCACCAATATGGCGGTCACCACGAATGCGACGGAGAGAAAGCGCGCCGGCAGCATCCGTTTCACAGCGAAGGGTGCGACGATTCCCGCGATCCATAACGGCGCGAGCAGAACGTTTACTAGGAAAAGCTGATCCAGCAAGAAGCGCAGCGGGCTGCCGGTTAAGTTTCCGGCGTTGTCGTTGCGTACGAGCTCTAGGAACGGAAGCCCGTGCGCAACCTGCCAGGCGGCGTTCGGAAACGCGACCAGCGCTAGAATAGCCGCGCCAATCCAAAAATCTCGCGACCGCCAAATCGAACGATCGTTGAACAGCGCGAGGCCCAGTGCGATTCCCAGCAGCCAGAACAGGATGCCGTATTTCGCTTCCATTGCGATCCCGGCGATTAGACCGGCCCACCAGAATGCGCGGGACTCCGCCAGCAGTACGCCGCGAAAAACAAAGTAGGCTATGGCGGTAAACGCCAGCGGCTCGAAGGTCGATGTCGAGATGGCCGCGCTCATCGCCGTCAGCATCGGAGACGCCGCGGCAGCAACGGCGGCGAGCCACGCCGCACGCGTGTTGCCGCCTAGCAGGCGTGCAAATGCCACCACCAGCGGCACGAGTGCCACAGCCGCAAGCACTGCGGGAAGGCGCAGCAGCCATACGTTGCTGCCGCCGATCTGCGTCGCTGCGGCGAGCAGCGGTACCAACGGTGGCTGGTCAACATAGCCAATCGCCGGGTGGCGGCCGCAAACGATAAAGTATAACTCGTTGGCAAAGAAACCGTAGCGGCCGGCGCTCACTAAATGCACGACGGCGACCACTAGGGCCACGAGCGCTGCAGCAAACCACATGGGAGGGCTCATGCGCGCTTTATCCGACGTTGCCATACGACCGAACGCGGTTCCCATACGAGCGGTATTCATGACGGCAGGGACGACCCCCCTTCGGGACGCTGGCGGACGCCGAATGCGCTACAGTAACGTTGATGAAACGATCGGCTCTCCCGGCGCTCTGGGAACGCAAATCTGAGGGATTATGACTTCTAGAATACCCACGCTGGTTTTTATCTCGGGTGGACTTTTCGGTGCCATCCTTCTGGCGGTATTTGCGGGCGACGCTATCATCGCGTCCGGCGTCGTATCGAATCCAACGGTCTTCGAAACGCCTGCCAAGATAGTTTTCTTCACCCTCTTCGTCGCATTCGGCTTCTCCTTGATACCGCTCATGGTCGCGCTCGTTCTCGGCGGTCTCGAGCTAATCGGGAGAGGGTTAAAGGTGCAACCGTTCCAGCCGCTGATTTCGCATCCCGGATGGGTCGTATGGCCGATTTGGGCGCTCATGGCCCTCGGTTTGGCGCTGGCACTTCCGGCCGCGATTCGCGCGGGCTTCTTTGGCCACGACGAGGCAGCGCCGGCGGCCAAGGCCGAGCGCACGAGCGCCGAAGCCATCGCGCGCTTGCCGGGGCAAGGCACGCTGGTGGCGGCGCCCGGCATGCCTGTCGCGAGCATGATCGCGTCGTCGTCGCTTAAAGTTCGACGCGGTTCGACGTCGGAGCTGTTCAGTGGCGCGCAATATGGGGGCGCCGCGATCTTCAATTACCGCATCGCGGGAACCGCGACGATCTTTTCGCGGTGCCGCTACTACTACGTCACGACTTATGCACGCAATCCGGCGCGCATCGCTACAATCAACGTAGGTATCTCATCTAAAAAATTGAGTCACACGGCATTGGACGCTGCCGACCGCAACATCCGTGAACGGCTTATCGCCGATGGGTGGAAACGCTTCGGGCCCCTATGGGTGCGTTCGGGAATCGCGCTCGACCTGCACTCGCGGCGACTCGACCATCCAACCGCGGGCGAAAAACCGGCTAAGGCCGGCGCGTGGATACAGTACGTCGAACTGCGCGAGCAGCAACCGCCATCGAAGGTTTCCCGTCTGAAGGCAAGCCTCGCCACGCCTTATAAGTAAGGCTCTTCCCAGACCGGTTCAAGTAAAGGAGCATCTGTGAACGGATTTTTGAGGCTTTCTTCGCTGGTAATGGCGCTGGCGATCGCCGGCTGTAACGCAGCGGGCTCGTCGAATGTTCCCACCTCCGGCACCCCCTCGCAAGGCGGAGCATCCGCCTCCGCGCACTTTGTGCCCGAATGGCAATCCAAGCACGAAGCGAAGCGCGTCTGCAAAGGCGCTCCGGGGACTCCCCAGTGTCACGTATTAGTTGTGACCAAGGGGGTGAAACCCGATTGCTCGCCATCAGGCGGCAGCTGCGGGTGGCGCCCCATCGACTTGCAGACGGTGTACAATCTTGGCGGATCTCTGGGCAAGGGTTCGGGAACCGTCGTCGCGCTCATCGAACTCGGCGACTTGCCGAATGCCGCGACTGACCTAGCGACTTACCGCAGCACATTCGGGCTGGGTACGGCGCCATTTACAAAGTACAACGAGCAAGGCCAGCAATCGAATTATCCTGAGAGCTGCCAGGACTTCGGCTGGTGTATTGAGACCGACCTCGATATTGAAATGGTCTCTGCCAGCTGTCCGCTGTGCACCATTTACCTCATCGAAGGCGGCAATTGCGGCGGGCTGAT
>DATAPM010000376.1:0-18776 GCA_036265225.1 Vulcanimicrobiaceae bacterium | reverse complement strand
GTGATGTTGTCGCCGTTGGGCACGCCCGCGACGTACTTCGAAACGGGATCGCTGAACTTGATCTTGCCTTCCTGGGCGAGTTGCACGATCACCGCAGCCGTCATCGTTTTCGTGTTCGAGGCAATTCGGAAATAGGTGTTTGCGTCGGGTTTGTTCGTCGTACCCAGCTCTGTGGTACCGTAAGCCGCCAAAAAGTCGCCTTGCGGCGTGCGCAGTAGCACGACGGCGCCTGGGATCAGCAGTTCGCGGGCAGTCGTATCCACCATCGTCTGCAGTGCAGCCTGGCTAATCGGTTTGAGCGCTGCCGTCGAGGTTGGCGTCGCGCCTACGCCCAGCAGTGCGACGCTTAGAAATAGTAAGCTCGCGCGCACGGTTCTAGGCCTTGACGCGTGCGTGGTGATCGTGCGAGGCACCTTCTTCCGACGTCATCGGCTTGGAGAGCGGATGCGTTTTGAAATAATCTAAAGAGCGGCGAACGTCTTCGAGTAACGCGTCGGCGGAATCGAGGCTAAAGCCGTGCCGAATGAGCACGCGCATGACGGCCATGTCGGTGATGTTTGGAACCATCGTGTACGCGGCGACCTGCCAGCCACGCGCCCGCAGCCGGTCAGAGAGGTCGAATAGCGAGTATCCCGCCTTCGCTCCGTCGCGCATCGTCCAGGAGACTGCGGGAATTCCGGTGCGACTGTCGCCGTCGAAGAGCACGTCGAACCCAAGGGCAGAAATTCCCTTGGCAAAATGCTGCGCGACGTCGTAACAGCGTTGGTGGATGCGCTGGTAGCCTTCCATGCCGAGGCGCAGCATCAAATAGTATTGGCAGACGACTTGTCCGCCCGGGCGGGAAAAGTTGAGCGCGAACGTCGGCATGTCTCCGCCCAGGTAGTTGACGTGGAAGATCAGCCCTTCGGGCAAATCGGCCGCCTCGCGCCAAATCACCCACCCAACGCCCAGCGGCGCCAATCCAAACTTATGTCCCGACGCATTGATCGAACGAACGCGCGGCAAACGAAAATCCCACTTGATCTCCTTGTCGACGAACGGAGCGATGAATCCGCCGGAGGCGCCGTCAACGTGGATCGGAATATCGAGTCCGGTCTCTCGCTGAAGCGTGTCGAGCGCTTCGGCGATTTCCGCCACGGGTTCGTATTGGCAGGTGAAGGTGACGCCGAACGTCGGCACGACCCCGATCGTATTCTCGTCGACACGCTTGAGGGCTTCCGCCGGCGTCATCACCAAACGATCGCGTTCCAGCGGAACCTCTCGGATTTCGACGTCGAAATACCGCGCAAACTTATGCCAGCAAACCTGCACCGGACCGGTAACAATGTTTGGTTTGTCGGCGGGTTTGCCGAGCTTCGCGCGACGCTCGCGCCATTTCCATTTCAAGGCGAGGCCGCCGAGCATTGCGGCTTCGCTCGAGCCGGTCGTCGAGCATCCGATCGTCGTTCCCGCTGCCGGCGAGTTCCATAGGTGCGCCAGCAAGTGCACGCAGCGGCTCTCGATCTCCGCGGTCGCCGGGTACTCGTCCTTGTCGATCATGTTCTTGTCGAGGCTCAGATCCATGAGCTTGTGGATCCCGTCGTCGAACCACGTCTGACAAAACGTCGCCAGATTCTGCCGGGCGTTACCGTCGAGCATCAGCTCGTCGACGACGAGCTGCAATGCCACGTCGGGCCGTAAGCCCTCGCGCGGCACGCGGTGTTTGGGGATCACCGCATCCATTGCCCGTGTCGCGTAGACGTCGGTGGTGTCGGTGTCGCGTGGGTGCACTGGCCGGTGCAAAGGCATCGTTTTACCGTCCGATCTAAGAGCAGATTGGCGCGCCTTCGCGACGGCCGAGCGCGTTTACCTCTGCAGCGCCTCGATGGCAGCGCGTAACGATACGAGTTTGGGGTGTTCTGAGGGTAGAGACTTTGCTTCGATGTTGAGCGCTCGCCGATACAATGCGAGCGCCTCGTCCGGACGGCCTTGCGCTTTGCGCAGCACCGCCAGTTCGACGAGCGACTCGGCCACGAAGATGCTGTCAGGCCCAAAGGCGTGCTCTCGGATTGCTAATGCGCGCTCGTATAAGCGCTCCGCCTCGCCGTAACGGGCTTCGAGAACGTGCAGGGCTGCCAGCCCGCGGAGGCTTTCTCCAACGTCGGGGTGATTCGGCCCCAGCATGCGCTCCCGGATTTCCAGACCGCGCATGTGCAGCTCTTCCGCTTCACGAGCTCTGCCTTGGCCTCCGTAAACCGTCGCGAGGCCGTCGAGGCTTGTGGCGACGCTGGGGTGATCGGTCCCGAAGGCGCGTTCTCGAATGGCCAGCGCCTTTTGGTGAAACGCTTCCGCTTCCGCGTAACGGTCCTGCGCCTCATGAACGAGCGCGATATTAAAGAGGCTCGCGGCGACGTCGGGGTGGTCGGGTTCGAGCGTCCGCTCTCGGATTGCCAATGCGCGCTCTTGCAGAGTCTGAGCCTCCGCGTAACGCCCTTGATCGTAGTGGATCAGCGCGAGGTTATTGAGGCTCGCGCCCACCAGCTCGTGTTCGGATCCAAGCGCGTGCTCTCGGATCGCCAAAGCCCTTTCATACAATGGCCGCGCCCTATCGTCTTGACCTTGCTCTTTATAGAGGCTTGCAAGACCGTTGAGGGTCGTTGCCACGAGTGGGTGGTCGGGTCCGAACGCGCGTTCCCGAATCGTCAGCGCGCGTTCGTACAGCGCTTGGGCGTCGGCGTAACGGCCCCGATAGAAATGGACGTTCCCGAGAGTGCTGAGACTGAGCGGCACCTCCGGATGATCGTTCCCGAGCGCGCTCGTCGCGATTGCGAGCGCTCTTTCGAGCACGGCTTGCGCCTCACGGTATCGGCCTCGCTCCCAGAGATACCGGCCGGCGCGATTGAAGAGGCGGCTCCCAGCTTCCGGCACGACGTCGTCGGCATCAATCCGGCCTAAAATCGCGGTGACGTGAGAAACGAGCCGCTCGCACCGAGCCCAAGTGGCGAAGTCAACCTCGGGAAACGCCGCGTCGAGCGCGCCGATGGTTCGATCGAGGTAGGCCCGACGCTCGGCTTGCGGTATCGCTGCCGCTGCGACCTCTTGCACGAGGCGATGCACGCTAAAAGCGCGCGAAGTTGCGTCGACTCGGACCAGCGAGTAGCGTGCCAGGTGCCGCAATACTTCGGCCATTGCGAGGTCGTCGGCATCGGCGAGCGCGTCCGAAATCGAACTTCCTAATGCCCGCGCACCATCGAGGAAGAGCTCGAACGGAATTGCATCGGGCGCAAGCAGTGCGGCGACACGCAGCACATCGGTGGCTGCGGGCGAATCGTTTTCCACCGCCTCGAAGTTGGCTGCCCAAGTGGCCGCCACGGTATCGTGCGATACGAGATCGCCGGCCCTCTCCAAAAGCGCGACGCGCCGTTTGCGAAAGGCCTCTAAGTAGGCAACGAAACTCGCATTGGTCTCGGTGATATACGCCGCCGCTTGTTCCAGTGCGAGCGGCAGGTTACCTAACTCCGCGGCGAGTTCGGCCGCAGCGGCACGACTTGTAATATCGGCATCCTCGCGTCCCGTGCGCGTAAGTAAAAACGTCAGCGCCTCATCACCATCGAGATCGCGAAGTTCGAGGGCACGCGGGATTCCGAACTCTGGAAAGAGCGGCCCGCGCGAAGTGATCAACAAATCGCCCCGGCCTCGCACGGGAACAAATGGCAGCACGACCAGCCTGTCGTCTACGTTGTCGAGGATCAGCAGCCACTTATCGTTGCCGTTTAGCCAAGCCAGGACGGACTCGACGATGCGATCGTGATCGTTAGAGCCGGCGAGCGGCAGGCGCATCGCTTTCGCGATCTCGACGAAGCCGCTTGCCAATCCCCCGATCGTCTCGGCGTTGACCCAGAAGATCCCATTGGGATACGCCGTCCGGTATCTCCGCGCATACTCAAGGGCGGTCTGTGTCTTGCCGGCTCCGCCCAGCCCGCTCAAGGCGGCGCGCCGGCGTTCGGTAAGCTGTTGACGAAGCGACGCGAGCACGTCGTCCCGGCCGGTGAAGTAAAGCGTCCGCATCGAGTCGGAAATCAGCCACGGATGCTGCGGGGCGGCGCGTAGTTCGGGAAAATCACGCCGCAGTTCTGGCGCGACCAGTTGAAAGACGCGCTCGTGCCCGTCGTGATCTTTGAGCGGGTACTGGCCTAGATCGGTCAGCGTAGCTCCCGCGGGCGGATTCTGGGCAACTAAGTCTGCCGCTATCGCCGATAGTAAGACTTGGCCGCCGTGCCCCAACGCCAATAAGCGCGCGACGCGACCGAGCGCGGGTCCAAAGTAATCGCCGTCGCGCTCGTCGGCCGTTCCGGTGTGAATGGCCATTCTCACGCTGAGGCCGTCCACCATCGAAAAGTCCGCTACGGAAAGAGCGCGCTGCGCGCCGAGCGCTGCCGCAACGGCGGACTCGGGCGTCTCAAACGCAGCGTAGAAAGCGTCGCCCATGGTTTTGAAGGCATAACCGGCGTGCGTCGCAATCGCTTGGCGAATAATGTCATCGTGCAAACGGAGTGCGTCCTGCATCGCGGGACGGTCGTTGGCCCAGCGCCGCGTACTGCCCTCGATGTCGGTGAAAAGGAAAGTCACCGTACCAGAAGGTGCGGGCGTCGGTGCACCGCTAGACGTGGTCATCGCGGAACTCCTCAGGCGAAGGGAGCCGGTTTCCCTTTCAATAAGAGCCCGACCGATGAGATTGAAGCTTTGGGTTTATATCCTGGCCGCCTCCGCCGCGGCCATGAGCGGCTGCGCTGCAAGTCAACCGTCGACGACCGGCCAGCCCGGGATGCCGCCGCTACGCGCAGCGGGCGCACACGCAACGCCGGCCCGATCGTGGATGTTGCCGAACGCGAAGAAGAACAGCCTGCTCTACGTCGCGGACTTTTACGGCAGCGAGGTCCTCGCGTACACGTTCCCTGGCGGGCAGCTGGCCGGCACCATCACCGGCATTAACTCGGCGCAAGGCATGTGCACCTCGAAGAAGAGCCACGGCAACTGGTGGGTCGTTGCTACCGGATCAAATCAAGTCTTTGAGTTCGCGCACGGCGGCACCACGCCGATCGCGACGATTAATATTTCGGCCGGCGTGCCGGCAAGCTGCGCTGTGGACGCCAAGACCGGAAACCTCGCCGTCACGATGATCGGCAACGAGAACGTCGTCGTATATGCCGGAGGTTCGGGTTCCGGGACCACCTACACCGCGCCGTTCCAGCCTTTCTTTTCGAGTTACGATTCAAAGGGCAACCTCTTCGTTGACGGCAGCGGACAAACGCCGCTTGCCGAGCTTCCCAAAGGCGGAAGCGCCTTTATTCCCATCTCCACCAATCAGACGATCATCTTCTCCGGTGGAGTGCAATGGGACGGCCGCTATCTCGCGGTTGGCGATCAGGACACGTCCGACGTGTACCGCTTCTCCGTGAGCGGCAGCAGCGCGACGCTCGTGAGCACGACGGCGCTTAACGGCGGAAGCGCGGGTGGATTCTGGATACAGAAGAAGCGACTCATTACCTCAGAGAGCGGCGACGTTGACGTCTGGAAATATCCGGCAGGCGGTTCGCCGATCAAGCAGATTGCGGGCGGCTTCTACGGCCCACTTAACATGACGGTGAGCACCGCTAAGTAAGCCCGAACTCCGCGGTTCTCCCTATTAAGGAGAGACCATGAAAACGTATGGCGCTTCCAGGTCGACGACCGCCTCGCCGGAGCGGGTGTGGAGCGTTTGGAGCGATCCGAACAACTGGAGCCGCTGGAACTCCGGCATCAAGGCAGCGCAGGTGGACCGTCCGATCGCCGACGGCGTACAAGGCAAGATGACGACCAATCGCGATACGACGCACGACGTTACGTTTTCCAACGTCGTGGTTGGGCGCGGATTCAGCATGACGATGGCCGGGCCGCCCGGTGCGACCTTCGTCTTCAGCTGCGAGATCGCTCCAGACGGAACCGGCAGCACGATCGCTCAGAACGTCGCCATTTCCGGACCGATGGCCGGCCTCTTCGGCATGATGGGCAAAGAGATGGCCAAGCACTTCGTTCCTGTTCTCGACGATTTAGCGCGTACTGCCGAAGCCTCGCCGTGAGAACCGGACTCCTTATTGCACTCTTCATGCTCGCCGGCTGCGCAGGCTCTTCAACGAGCCTGCCGCCGTCGACGCCGCGTGGTAGCGCTCCGCCGCAGACGTGGCTGCTAACCAGCGACGTCCACTTCAACCCTTTCGACGACGCAACGCTGGTCAATCAGCTTATCGCTTCGCCGGCCGGCGAGTGGCACTCGATTCTTTCCGAGTCCACCAAACCGCCCAGCCCGTATTTCAACGACACGAACTTCGCATTGCTCGAGTCGGCGTTGGCTGCGATGAAAGGCGTGCAGCCCAATCCGCCGATCGTCATCGTTGCCGGCGACTTCATGGCCCATCAATTCCCCGAAAGATTTGCCAAGGCCGACCCCAGCGCACCGCCCGGTGCTTACGAAAAGTTCGTCGACAAGACCATGGCTTTTCTCGCAATGGAGTTTGCGGCGACCTATCCATCGGCGCAGTTCGTCATCACGCTGGGCAATAACGACGGCTACTGCGGCAACTACATGAGCACCCCCGGCAGCCCGTTTCTTTCCCATACGGCCATGGCATGGCGACCGCTGGTCAACCGCGGTGGGACCGCCTCGAACTTCGTGCGGCAGTTCTCCAACGGCGGCTATTATTCGACCACTCTGCGACCCTTCGGAGCGATGCCGGCGATCGTCTTGAACAGCGTCCTCTGGTCGAGCTTCTACCAAAATACGTGCGGGAAGCCCGGCTCCGACCCGGGCGCCGACGAGTTGGACTGGCTGGCAGCCAGAGCTCCGGCGATTGGCGGCCATCCGTTGTTGATGACGCACATCCCGCCGGGCATCGACGAATATGCCTCGATCAACAACAACGCCGCCACGCCGCTCTATAAAGAAACCTACACGCGGCGTTTGCTCTCAATTCTCGCTGGGATGAGCCCCAGCGCGTTCCTTCTCGGGCACATTCACCACGCAACGTTCGAGATCGCGCCGATAGCCGGCGGTCAGATCGGCACGCTCGGCATTCCCTCGATCAGCCCCAACCAAGGGAACAATCCGGCGTTCATCGTCGCGCTGGTAAGCCCGACGTCACCGATGCTGACCGATACGACGACCTACGCCCTGCCGCTCGCCTCGCTCGGAGCGTGGTCGAAGCTCTATTCTTTCAATGCCGCGTATGGCTTGCAGGCGTACGATTCGACCAATCTTCTGGAGTTACAATCGTCGATAGCCAGCGATACGACGATACGCAGAAGCTTCTTTAACAACTACAACTCGGGAAGCACAACGGCCACGCCGGCACCGGAGAAGTGGCGATGGTATTGGTGCGGGCACACCCAGTTGACGCCCGCACCGTATACCGATTGTGTGAATCAGCGGCGCCGCCCGCGCAGGTCGGGAAGCGCGAAGACGTACAGCCGTCCCGAGATTTCCTCGGGGAACGTGTCGTCGGCGCTGCCGATGTAGAGTTGGCCGTTAACCACCGTCGGTGACGACGTTACGATTTGCTCGTTGAACGTGGCGCTCCAAATGTTGTCGCAGAGCGATTGCCCGCATCCGGCCGCCGGCCACGCCAACACCTCACCGGTGTTCCGTCCGGCGTAAACGACACCGTTGGCGACCGTCGGTGACGACGCGACGGCAGCCTGGAAGCCGACGCCAAAGCCGACCCAAACCGGTCCGCAGGTCGACTTGCCGCAGCCTTTAGCCTTGTAGACGTTGATACCGTCTTCGACGCCGACGTAGACGCGGCCGTTCGCTACTGCCGGCGAGCCGTTGAAGAAGTCGTTGCTGTCGGAGGCTTGCCACAGCGGCGCGCACGTCGACTTGCCGCAACCTTTTGCTCTGAAGGCGGCCACGCCGTGCTGCGAACCGATGTAGACGATGCCTTTGACGATCGCCGGCGACGATTCAAAAACGGAGTATCCGAGCGTTCCCATCCAGAGTGGAGCGCAACTCGACGAGCCGCAACCCTTGGCTTTGAAGGCGTAAAGCTTGCCGTCGTCTGAGCCGATGTAGAGCACGCCGTGGGCGACCGTTGCCGTCGATTCGATCGATCCGCCGGTCGCTCCGGTCCAAACCGGTTGGCAGAGGTTCTGCCCGCAGCCCGAGGCTTTGAATGCGTAGACCTTGCCGTCGGCCGCGCCGACGTAAACTAAACCGTGCGCGATCGTCGGCGACGACTGAAGAATCGATTCGGTTCCGGCATCACCTTGCCAGAGCGGCGGGCAGACCGATTGACCGCAGCCGGAGGCCGAGAAGACGTCGAGCTTACCGGCGTTGGACGAGAACGACGTCTGCGAGCCGACATAAACGAATCCACTGGCGACCGTCGGCGAATCGAGCATTTGCGCGATGGGTGTCGACTGCCACATCGGCGAGCTGCAAAGACTCTGCCCGCAGCCGTTGGCCGAGTAGGCCCACAAAACGCCGTCGCTCGATGCGAGATACGCCACGCCGTTGACGATGGCGGGCGACGAATAGTTAACCAACTTTCCGAGTTGCGCTTGCCAAGAAAGCTGCAGTTGCGGTGCGTTAGCTTTGTTGAGAATTTTTTCGTGCGGATTGAAACCGGTATGGTTGTCGTCGAAACGGTATTGCGGCCAGTTGACGATCTTCTCGCCGATCGCTGCCGGGCGCACGACGCCGGCTCGATGTGTGATCGGGATCGCCGTGTTTCCCGCAGGCCCGCCTTGGCAAGCGACCATCGCCGCAGCGCTTGCGATAACCGAAAGTCGGGCTAGAGTCTTGAACACGTTTGTCGCTCCATGAGGGGATGAGAGTCACACGAAGCAAGAGCCTACCCGCTACGTGTAAATAAACTCTGAAGCGGGCTACCCTCCGTTGACGTCGACGAAGAGCTCGGTGGCCATCGCGATCAAAAAGCCGGCGCACATCGTCGCCGTTACAAACGCCGTCAGTCCGGTCCGCCGCAGCACGCTCCACAACTCGCCGATCACAAAAACGAGCGCCCCGATCGCGATCGCGAGGAAGAGCACCGAGAGCACCGGCGAGTAGAAGCTGTAACCTAAGATCGTACCGATGAAGGTCGGGCCGCCGGCGATCAGACCGGCAAGACCAATCTGCGCCCAACTCGGAACGACGCGGCCCACCAGCGGCGCGGCGACGCCAAAGCCTTCGGTGGCGTTATGCAGTCCGAAGCCGATAATCAAGGCGACGGCGACGGCGGTGGCGCCCGATGCCGCCGACGCGCCGATCGCCAAGCCCTCACCGAAGTTATGCGCGCCGATTCCGATGGCGATGATTGCTGCCAACACGACCGGATTATCGGCATGCGCGGCCGCCCGGCGGGCAAAATGCGTCGCGGCGCTTCCAAGCCCGACCAATCCGATCAGCAGTCCGGCGACAAAAACGAAGATCAGCGCCGCGGGGAAGGCGGCCGTTCCGGCGTGCCAGGCGTTGACGCCCGTCGATATCGGTAGAATCGCGCTCTGCGCGATCTCCACGACGAGGTAGAGAAGAATCCCGATGGCCAGCGCGTTGAGCAGCGCGACGGTCTCGGCTGAAAGGCGCCGTGCGCGAGCGATCGGCAGGCCAAGGAAGATCGTGAAGCCGGCGATCGCACCCAGCAACACGGTCATGCCGAAGCTCAACGCCTTCTTGCTCGTATTCTGCACCGGCATCATCGCGCGGTACATCGATGCCATCACGTTGGGCGTTCCGACGTAGTGGATCGCCGTGATCAAACCGTCGGGCATTCCGCTCGCGTCTTGAATGTGGTCGAGCACGTGGCAGTGCACGAGCCAGGTGCCGGGCCGCGCGTTGGCATCGACGACTACGTCGACGCGCTGTCCCGGCGCGATGAAAACCGTATCCTGAATGTCGCGATAATCCACCGGCGCGGCGTCGCGGGCCACGATCTGCTGATAGTGCCCGTGCGTGTGCATGGTGTGGAACTCTTCGCCCGAGATATTGATCCAGCGAATTCTAAATCGCTCGCCTTTGCGGACGTCGAGCTGGCGCGTCGCCGGATACTCTTTGCCGTTAAGGGTAAAGTGGTTCTCGGAGGTGCTTTGGATCATCCACGACGAGACGATCTCGAGAAAATCGTGCGCGAGCCCGCGCTCGTTGGGCCTGGGCTGCGACGGCTCGACGATGATCGCACCATAGAGTCCGGAGTCGACCATCTCTTCGTTGTCGTGGGAGTGGTACATCAACGTTCCCGGTTGATTGGCGACGAACTTGTAGACGAAGTGTCCGCCGATCGGCACCAGCGACTGCGAGATGCCGCCGACGCCGTCCATCGTGTCGGGGATATCGTGTACGCCATGCAGGTGCACCGTGTCGGGAACGGGCCCGTCGTTGGTGTAGTCGATGACCACGGTGTCGCCTTCATGCACGACCATCGTGGGTCCGGGAACCACGCCGTTGTACGTGTTGGCCATGACGGTTAATCCGGGCTGCAGCGTCCACGGCGCGGCGCGCTCGACTAGGTGGAACGTTTTCGTGCGCCCCTGCGTCGACGGAATGGCTTGATAGGCTCCGTCGGGGCGAAGGAACGACGCCGACTCGCCCGGCGCCGGCGTGGCCGCCGGAATAGCGCCGCGGATCGGCTGCAATCCCGCAGATGTGGAGGCAGGTGCGCCGCCAGGCTCGTCCGCATCGGCCGAGACCGCGATCGGATAAGCGAAGGCCAGCAGCAGCGCCGAGACGGCGGCCGCACTAACGAAGCGAGCGAACCGGGGATGCATTTTAGGTGCGCCTAATATTACTTATAGGCGCGCCTGGCTCCTGGGAGTGTGCCTGATCCCCGGCCGCGTTCCGCCTTTCAGAGATTTTTTAGGACTTGGATACGTTAATAGGTCAAGCGGCCGGCTCGAGCCGCCGCTTTCCCATTGCACCAAACTCGAAGAGGGAGTTAGCGATGTTTCGATGGGTTAACGTAGCCGCAACCCTAGCGACGCTGTCTCTGCTTGCCGCCTGCACTTCAGGTCAGCAGGCTTCTCAAGGTGGAACGAGCGTCGTACCCTCGGCGGCCGGCACCGGATTTCATCACGCGATGTCGCCCGACAAAGACTGCGGCGGTGCGCACGGCGTAACCGTGAAACCGTGCCCCGTGCACTTGACTAAGCACACCGGTTCGGGCGTCCTCGTGACCGTGGGCGGTCCCGGCGTCGTAAGTTCAGTCATAGGTGATATCAATGGATGCTTTAACGGCCGCCAGTGTTATAAGGCCAAGCGCGAAGGCAGCAGCCAAATCCAGTGGCGCTTTACGTCAGGCAAATCTTGTGGCGCCGCCGACGTCGAAATCGACGCCATGAATGCGAGCGGTCAAGAGGTGGGGTACTTCTTTCTCAAGGTCTCCAATAAGTATTGCCACCACCACTAAGCGCCAACGCCCGCTAGGAAACAAAGGGGAACGGCAGCGGCCGCTCCCTTTTTTCGTTGGCCAATCGGGGTCTCGGCGCGTTGCGGCGAAGGGAGAGCGCACTCCGCTGTAAATAGGAGACCGCGTGCCTGAGATTCGACTCCAGCGCCCGCTGCGCGTCCCGGCCGATCCGGCCGCCGAAGCGCTCGGCGAAATGCTCAAAGCGATCGCCGGTCAGCAAGGGATGTGGCGTGGTTTTGCGCTCCACGTTGGTTTGGGAGAGCTGCGTCTGCCCGACGTGGGCTACGTCGCGGTGCCGATCGATCTCACCGCCGTAAAGGTCGACGAGCCGCCGCGAACCTTCGACATTGCCTTCGTCGCCTCGAACCTTCCGACGGCCTTTCCCGCCCTCGCGGGCAAGATGAGCGTCGAGCCGGCCGGCATGGGGGAGTCGACGCTGTTTTTGAATGGCTCGTACGAACTGCCGGCAAAGTTTTTTGGAAGGCTTCTCGACGTGGCGCTGATGCCAAGCGTCGCGCAACGTTCGTTGGAGAACTTCGTCGACGAGATTGCAGCGGCATGCGTCGCACGGGTCGATAAGCGCGAAGCCGAGTTCGCGCGTTACCACTTTTACACGCAGACGATGCGATGACCGCACCGGGAACGTGCTGCATCGTTGGCGGTGGGCCGGCCGGGATGATGGCCGGCCTGCTTTTGGCTCGCGCCGGCGTGCGGGTGATACTGCTCGAGAAACACGCCGACTTTCTGCGCGATTTTCGCGGCGACACGATCCATCCGTCAACGCTCGAGGTGATGGCCGAGCTCGGGATACTCGAAGCGTTTCTGCGGCGTCCGCATCAAGAGGTGACGACCCTCTCCGGAAACGTTGGCGATACGCTGGTCAAGGTGGCCGATTTCACGCATCTGCCGACGCGCTGCAAGTTCTTGGCCTTCATGCCGCAATGGGACTTCCTTAGCTTTCTTGCCGAAGAAGCTGCGCGTTTCCCAAACTTCGAACTGCGCATGCAGACCCGTGCAGAGGGATTGCTTTGGGAGGGCGATCGGGTGGTCGGCGTTAGCGCGAAAAATCCTGACGGGCCGGTCGAGGTGCGGGCCGATCTCACGATTGCCGCCGACGGTCGCGAGTCGCGCATCCGCGTCGCCGCCGGTCTCACGCCGGTCGAGCTGGGCGCGCCGATGGACGTACTCTGGCTGCGGCTGACGAAGCACGAGCGCGATCCGCACGAAACCTTCGGTTATATCCGCGACGGCCGCATCATGGCGCTCATCGATCGCGGCTCCTACTGGCAGTGCGCCTACGTTATTCCAAAGGACACACTTACCGAGCTGCGCGCGCGCGGCCTGGAAGCCTTCCGCAGCGAGGTTGCGGCGATCGTCCCGTTCCTCCACGATCGCGTCCACGAACTCGTGAGCTGGGACGACGTGAAGCTCTTAACGGTGCGGGTGAATCGCTTGAAAGAGTGGTATCGGCCGGGGCTGCTCTGCATCGGCGACGCCGCGCACGCCATGTCGCCGATCGGCGGCGTCGGCATCAACCTGGCGATTCAAGATGCGGTAGCGGCGGCGAACATACTCGGTCCAAGCCTTCGCGAGGGCGGCGTAACGATCGAGGAACTTCGCGCCGTGCAGCGCCGGCGCGAGCCGGCCGCACGCCGCACGCAGGCGCTGCAGCTCTTCATTCAGCGGCGGATAATCGGTCGCGTCCTGCACGAAGGGCAGGCGCCGTTCTTAGGCGGTTTGCCGCGGCTGGTTCGATGGCTGCCGTTTCTTCCGCGCATTCCCGGACATTTGGTGGGGCTCGGCTTCCGGCCCGAGCACATTACGACGTAAAGACGATCCCGGCGCGCTGCACTTCCTGGTAGGGCAGCAGCCATACCATAGATTCGTCGTGCAGATCGACCACTTGCACGCGGTTACCAAACGGATCGATGAAGTCGCAGCGGAACGGCGGGATGAGTTTAATGCCGTACTTGCCGGTCAGCTTCTCGCGCACTTCCTGGAGTTGCGCGTCGTCGCGAACGATCAGTCCGAAGTGACGCATGCGGCTTGGGTGCGGCTGCTTTGCTTCGAACATGGCGAGAAACTGGTGCTCGCCGGCTTTGAAGAAGGCATCGCCTTCGCCCTCATCGAGCTTCTCGAGATTGAAGACGTCCTGATAAAACGCGACAGCTTTCTCGACGTCATCTACCTCGATAGCGATGTGATTGATTCCATAAACCTTGACGCTCATATCCATCACTACCCGCGAGGTAGGGCGATGGTTACCTTCGTCCCGGCACCGGGCCGGCTCTCGATGGCAATTGTTCCGCCGCTGCGCTCGACGGCGCGCTGCGCGATCGCGAGGCCTAAACCGCTCCCTTCAGTCGAGCCTTTCGACCCGCCGCGATAGAAGCGGTCGAAGGCGTGCTCGACGTCCTGCGGCTCCATGCCGGGGCCTTCGTCGGTGACCGTCACCCGCACGTTCGCGTCGTCGCTGCGGACGTCGACGATCACCGGCGACTCCGGCGCGTAGCGCACCGCGTTTTCAATCGCGTTGCGAAAAGATTCGTAGAGCTCGGATTCTTCGGCAATCACGGCGTGCGGCCGGCCGTCACCGGTCACGACGATGCGTTCGTCGCCGGCTAACGGTTCCAGCGCTTGTGCCGCACGGCGTGCCAGCGCCGTAACATCAATGTGCTCGGTACGCGGCGGGGCCGGACGTTCCAGGCGCGCCAGTACGATCAGCTTGTCGATGACGCCGCGCATCCTGCGGCTCTCGCCGAGCATCGTCGCATAGATCTGCGCGACGCCATTGGGATCCGAGACGACGCCTTGCTCTAAGACGTCGAGGTATCCCATCACGACCGTGAGTGGCGTGCGGAGCTCGTGTCCGGCATCGGCGACGAACTGGCGCATCTGCAATTCGTTACGGTCGCGTTGCGCCGTCGCCGTCGTCAAACGATGCGCAAGTTCGTTGTACGCCGCGGTCAGATCGTGCAAGTCGCCGCCACCCGCCGGCAGCGGCTGCGGTGTAAAATCGCCGGCGCCGATACCGCGCAGCGCAACCGCGACGCGTTGCAGCGGCGCGATGGCCAAGCGCGCGATGCGCCGCCCAGCCAGCCACGCAATCAGAACGGCGAGCGCGCCGATCGGCAACACGACGATGAGGTAGCGGCCCAGCAAGCGGGTAAAGCCCTCCAAATCGGGCGCGATGACGACCGTTCCCCCGGCAACCGGAACGACGGCCGGGTGCAGTCCGAAGACGGCCGCAACGGCTCGATTGAGGCGGCCGTCGGACGTGTGATGCCGCGTACTCTGGGCGATCGGACGATGGTCGTTGTCGTACGCGGTGACGTGCGCGCGTGCGCCGCCGATCTCGTTAACCAGCGTACCGGCATACGACGTCAAAGGCAAACGCTCGCGTGTGTAGGCCGCGGCGCGCGTTGCGGCGCGCTGCGCGTACGGCGCCATCGCGTCGTCGAGTGCGCCGACGCAAAGAAAAAAGGCGAGAACGCTGGTGGTCGTAACGACGAGCAGAATGAGCGCGATGGCGAGAATCACGTAGCCCCGGGTGAGCCGCGCGGCAAACGGCGCAAACGGTTCACGCACGGATCGTGTACCCGGCGCCGCGCACGGTTTGAATGAGCGGCCGGTCGAAGCCCTCGTCGACCTTTCCACGCAGGTAGGAGATGTAGCGTTCGACGGCGCCGGTGCCGACGTCGGAATCGCCCCAAACTTCGTCGAGAAGCTCTTCGCGCGTAAAAACGCGCCGGGGACGCCGCATTAGCGTTACGAGCAGGGCGTATTCGAGCGGTGAGAGATCGAGACGGCGGCCGTCGCGTTCGACGACGTGCTCTTCCAGGTCGACGCTGAGCCCTTCGTACTCCAGCGCGGCCCGTTTCTCTAGGTGCGGCCGGCGCAGCTTGGCGTCGACGTGCGCGAGCAGCTCGGAGATCTCAAACGGCTTGCTGATATAGTCGTCGGCGCCGTGGGCGAGGCTTTCGACTCGGTCCTCGAGCTCGCCGCGGGCGCTGAGCATGACGATCGGCGCATCGGTGATCCGCCGCAGCGACGGTAAGAGCTCGATACCGCTGGCTTTGGGCATCATCACGTCGAGCACGATGAGATCCGGCGACCATTCGCGCACCAGCTCCAGCGCCTCGGCCCCGTCGGCGGCGCAGCGAACCGCGAAACCGCGATGGCCCAGCGCCAGCGCGAGTAAATCGCGAATATGCGGTTCGTCGTCCACGACGGCGATGCGATGGGTCACTCGAAGCGCAGCGCCTCGATCGGATCGAGCTGCGCCGCCTGGCGCGCGGGATAGTAGCCGAAGAAGATGCCGACCATCGCCGAGAAGGCAACCGATGCCAGGACCCACTGCGGCGGGATTGCCGTCGGCCAGTGCGTGAGCCACGCAACCAACAGCGTGCCGATGCCGCCGGCAAGGACGCCGATGCAACCCCCAATGGTCGAAAGGACGATCGACTCGGCTAAGAACTGACGCAGAATCGTGGCCGCGCGGGCGCCAACCGACATGCGCAGCCCGATCTCGCGCGTTCGTTCGGTGACCGAAACGAGCATGATATTCATGATGCCGATGCCGCCGACGATCAGCGAAACCGCGGCAACGCCGGCTAGCAGCAGTTCCATAATCGTGCCGGTCTGCGACGCGGCCTGGGCAATGGACTGCAAGTTGCGCACTTGAAAGTCGTCGCTTTCGGGCGGAACGATCCGATGCCGCTGCTCGAGCAGCTGCGTGATGCTCGCCTGAACCGGATCGATGGCATCGGCGTTATTGGCCGAGATCATCAGCGAGTTCACCGTCGGCAGCCCGGTCAGGCGCTGCATAGCCGACGTATAAGGAACTAAGACGGTGTCGTCCTGGTCTTGCCCCATTCCGCTCTGCCCGAGCGCGGTCAGCGTCCCGATCACCGTGTACGGTACGCCCTTAATGATGACGGTTTGGCCCAGCGGCGAGTCGCCGTTGGGGAAGAGCTCGGTGATGACCGTCTGGCCCAGCACCGCGACCTTCGACGCCGACGCGACGTCGCTGTCGTTAAAGAAGCGGCCTTGGTCGATTCCCCACGAGCGGACGAACGTATAGGTCGGCGCGACGCCGGCGATCGTCGTCTGCCAGTTGTTCTGTCCGGCGACGACCTGCGTACGCAGCGAAACCAGCGGCGAGACGGCGGCGACGCCGGGAAGCTTCGCCAGGGCGAGGCCGTCGTCGGGCGTCAGCGTCGAGGCGGTGCCGAAACCTCCGCGTGCACCGGTCTGCGTTACGCTGCCGGGTTGCACGACGATCAAGTTGGAGCCCAAGCTATTGATGCTCTGCTGCACCGAGGTACGCGCGCCGACGCCGATCGCGACGGTGACGATAACCGCGGCAACGCCGATGACGATGCCGAGCATGGTCAGCAGCGAGCGCGCTTTGTTGCGCACTAGTGCGGCAAGCGCCAGCGCTACCGTTGCCTTGATCGTCATGCCGCCCGCCTTTCGTTGAGCACGTCGCCGGTGATGAGGCCGTCGCGAAAAGTGACGATCCGCCGCGCATAGGCGGCGACCTCGGGCTCGTGGGTGACCAGCATGACCGTCATGCCTTGCTCCTCGTTGAGCCGGGTGAAGAGACGCATGATATCCTGCGAGCTTTTTGTGTCGAGCGCGCCGGTCGGCTCGTCGGCGAGGATGAGACCCGGATCGTTGACCAGCGAGCGCGCAATCGCGACGCGCTGCTGCTGACCGCCCGACATCTGGTTCGAGTTATGTGCTGCGAGGTGCTGGATGCCGACGAGTTCCAGCTTCTCGAGTGCGATGCGCCGGCGCTCCGCTTCGTGGACGCCCGCATAGACCATCGGCAGCTCGACGTTATCGAGCGCGCTGGTGCGCGGCAACAGGTTGTAGGCCTGGAAGACAAACCCCAAGCGGCGGCCGCGAATATCGGCGCGCGCATCGGAGCTGAGGTGCGATACGTCGCTGCCTTCGAAGGCGTACGTGCCCGCCGAGGGCGTGTCGAGTAGGCCGACGATGTGCATGAACGTCGATTTACCCGAACCCGACGGGCCCATGACGGCGACGAACTCGCCGGGCTGCAGCGTTAGGTCCACGCCGCGCAGCGCTTCCACGCGGCCTTCTCCCAGCACGTAGGTCTTGCGCAGAGCGGCCACGTGCACGACCGGAGTCATCTAGTGAATCCCCCGCATCGCTCCGCCCACCGGCGCGCCGCTCATCGGCGACCGGGTCGAACTCGCCGGGCGCGAACCGCTCTTGCGCGTCGATCCGGTGACGACCGCATCGCCCGCGGCCAGCGGGTTCCCGTCGAGCGGCTGAACTGCCGCCAACGTTCCGTTAGTCAGGGTTACGCGGACGCGGACCGGCGTGGGTTTGCCATCGCGCGCGACGACGAGCCGCGCCTCGGAGCCCGCGGTGATGGCGCCCCCACTGCCCGTGCTGACGTTACCCCACGGCGTCGTCGCCGGCGTCGCGGTGTGCAGCGCGGCGATCGGTACGGTCAGCGCGTTAGGCGCGCTGGCCACGGCGATCGTTGCATTGGCGGTCATGCCCGGCAAGAGTTTTCCGCCGCTGTTGGGCGCGTAGACCACTACGTCATAGGTTACGACGTTATTGAGTGTCTGCGGATTGATACGAACCTGTGCTACCGTCCCGTGGAAGACTTCGTTGGGATGCGCCAGCACGGAGAACGAGACGTCGTTGCCCGGCTTGACGTTGCCGATATCTGGCTCGCCGACGTTGATGTCGACTTCCATCTTGGAAAGGTTTTGCGCGATCGAGAACAGGGTCGGCGTCTGTAACGAAGCGGCGACGGTCTGACCCACCGATACATCGCGCGCCACGACCGTACCGTCAACCGGCGAGGTGATCACCGTATGCTCGACGCTGAGCTCGTCTTGGCGCACCACTGCCTGGGCGGCGAGTACGTTGGCTTGTGCCGCTTGGGTCCCGGCGGCCTGGCTCTGCGCCGTCGCCGAATCTTGGCTTATCGTCGCATTCCCGGCGACGTTTTGCGCTTGGGCTTGAGCCACGGCTGCCTGCGCCGACGCGACGTCGCTTTCGTCTTGCGCGACGTTGGCGCGATCGGTATCTACGGTAGCCTGCGCGACGTAGCCCTGCGAAAGCAGCGCGGAGTCTCGCCCCGCGGTCGCGCGCGCGAGATTGAGCGCGGCTTGCGTCTTGGCGACGTTGGCTTTGGCCGCGTCGATGGCGGCGGCTTCGGCGGTGGCGTTCGCGCTGGCGACCCCGATTACCGATACGGCGCCGTTGGCGCTCGCCGCGGCCTGCGCTACTTGCGCTTGCGCTTGCGCCAGCGCGGCTTGCGCTTGCGCCAGCTGCGCTTCGAACGTGCTCGGATCCAAACGCGCCAGCACT